>DASQWP010000146.1:0-2776 GCA_035640195.1 Gaiellaceae bacterium
GTAGTCGATTCCGAGCGCGAGGCCCATGCCGGTCAGCATGTTCACGACGAAGAGGGAGAGCTCGAACGCCTGCCCGAGGAGCGCCGTGAGGGCCAGCGCGACGACGATCGCGACGATCGCCATGATGAGGGGCATGAGGCCTGCGACGACCGTACCGAAGACGAGTAGGAGGATCACGAGGGCCGCGGGCGCGCCGAAGAAGAGCTCGCCCTCCTGGAGGTCGCTCTCGGACAGCGCGCCGAAGTCGGCGTCGGCGGTCCACTCGCCTGTGACGGCGGCTTCGTAGCCCGGCTCGGCGTCGAGCCGCTCCACCGCCTCCACGACGGAGCCCACGTTCTCCTCCCCCTCCCGCCCGAGCCCGACGAGGATCGCCGCCGAGTCGCCGTCCGCCGAGACGAGGCCCTCGACGTCTGAGGGGGTCTGCACGAACGTGGCTCCCGCGGCGCGGATCTCTCCGGCGAGCGCCTCGATCCGCTCCTCCTCGACCGCCCCGTCGCTCGCCCGCACGACCACGACCTCCGTCACACTGCGATCGAGGTCCTCCCCCGCTCCCGGGAAAGCCCTGTCGAGCACAGCCTCGGCTCGATCCGACTCGGTCTCCTTCGTGATGGTGGCTTCCGAGGTGAGGACTCCGCCGAGCAGGGCGCCGACGACGAACATGGAGACGAGGACGGCGCCCACCCAAGCGGCCAGCGTCCGCCAGGGGTGGCGGGAGCATGCCCGCGCGAGGCCTTCCGTCGAGAGCTTCACGGGCCCCGAAGCTAGCGCAAAGGTCCCCGGAGGTCGAGCGCTAGGCTTCCCTCGTGCTCAGGATCGTCGTCGGCGAGCTCCGCTTCACAGCGCGCCTCGAGGAGGAGGCGGCGCCGCGGACGGTCCGGGCGCTCGAGGGGCTCCTCCCCCTTCGCAGCCAGCTCGTGCAGGCTCGGTGGAGCGGCGAGTCGGCCTGGGTGCCGCTCGGCTGGGAGCTCGACCTCCGGCTCGAACCGGAGAACGCGTCGAGCTATCCCGCCGCGGGTGAGCTCCTTCTCTACCCGGGCGGCCTCTCGGAGGTCGAGATCCTCTTCCCCTACGGCGCCACCTGCTTCGCGAGCAAGATGGGCCAGCTGGCCGGGAACCACTTCGGCACGATCGTCGAGGGACGCGAGCAGCTGCCGGAGCTCGGGCGCGCCGTCCTCTGGGACGGCGCGCAGGACGTCACCTTCGAGCTCGACTAGCGCTCAGTATCGACGTCGGGATCGACGTCGTCCGCGCGCGAGCTGTGCGCCCGCGCGACCGCGCGCTCGCGCTCGGCCCGGTCGAGCTCCTCGCGGGCGGCGAGCTCCCTCTCCTCCGCCTCGCGGGTGCGCTGCTCCGCCCGCTCCCGGTGCTCGCCCGCCTCGATTCGACGATGCTCGAGCCGGCGCTCGCGCCCTCGCGAAGCCGCCCAGATGGCGAGAGCCACGACGAGTATGGCGGCGATCACGATTACGACGATCAGCCAGGTGTCCATCTCTTCCCTCCTTCCCGTGTCCTAGCCTCCCCGGGCCGACCGGATCAAAACGCCGCGGACCCGCGCCCGGACATCTGCCGGGGCTGCTCTCTCTACCGCGGCGCCTCCTGAGGCACCGTGGTCACCTCTCCCGCTGCCCGAGGCCGCTGAGGATCTCCCTGGCACGCGCCGGCCCACCTGCGTCGGCGTCGAGCGGCGGCGTGTCGATCCCTGCCCCTTCGCGCAAGCCCGCGACGACCTCGGCCAGGGCGTCGGTCGCGGAGACGCGGGGTTCCCAGCCGAGCTCCTCACGCGCCCGCGTGACATCGAGGATCGGCACCCCGAGCGCGAGGTCGATCCAGCCGGGCGGCGAAGGCTGCAGGCGCAGGGTCCACCCCGCCGCCGCCGCGGCGCGGAGCGCCGAGGCGGGCAACGGGACCGGCCGCGCGCCGAAGAGGCGTGCCAGCTCCCGCGAATCGAGAACGGGCTCGGCCGCGATGTTGAAGGCGCCGCGTACCTCCCGCGTCAGCGCCAGCCGGTAGGCGTTGCCTGCGTCGAGCGAGTGCACCCCCTGGAAGCGAAGACGCGCAACGGCTGGGACGACCGGGACGAACCTGTCTCGGAGGAGCGGCCTCGGAAGAAAGGGCCCGAGGAACAGGCGGCGCACTCCGGAGGCGGCCTCGCGCTTGAAGATGAGGCCCGGGCGTAGCCGCACGACGCGGACGTCGGGTCGTTCCTCCTCGAAGCGGTCGAGCCGCCTCTCGACCTCAGCCTTGTGGCGTGCGTAGAAGCTCGTCGGGACACCCTCCCGCGGCCAGCTCTCGTCGACCGCCTTATCCTTGGGACCCGGGGAGTAGACGCCCACCGACGACGCGTAGACGAGCACCGGGACGTCGGCCCCGGCGACCGCCTCGAACACTCGCGAGGATCCCTGGACGTTCGTGCGCCAGAGCGCAGGGAGGTCGCGCGAGGGCTGGATGCGCCAGGCGAGATGGACGACGGCGTCCGCGCCACGGAAGTGAGGGACGAGCTCGTCGCGCTCGATGTCCGCCTCGACCCAGGGCGTCTTCGAGAAGACCGACCTCGGCCGCCGGCGCGCGATGCCGACGATCGCGTCGACGCGCCCGTCGGCCGACAGCTGCCGGACGAGGCTGGATCCGTGGTTCCCGGTGGCTCCGACGACGACGATGCGCATGCGTGCTGAACTACCCAGCATGTGGGACTTCTCGACGGAACCCGAGTTCCAGTCGCACCTCGACTGCATGCGCACGTTCGTGCGCGAGAACATCTGGCCGCTGGAGGTCCTCG
>DASQWP010000147.1:0-17427 GCA_035640195.1 Gaiellaceae bacterium
TTTTCCAAGCTCCTGTTTCCAAGGTGTTTCCAAACTCGGCCTCCAACGAGCGGCTACCCTGACGTTTGAGGGAGCCGGCCGAGGAAGTCCTGACAATGCCCCTCCACCTAGTCCCGGGGTGGCCGTAAGGCTCATTCCCCCCGAGTCCCTGCGGCGGTCGGTTCCCTCAGCTTTGCCCGCTCGGAACTACCCGCCGGCCCAGGAAGCGGGGAGGGGGTTACGCGAGAAGGCCGGGGGTAGGACTGAGCACCTTGGAAGACGAGCGCTGGGACGAGTTCGAGCAGCTTCAGGCTCTTAGGCGGAGGCTGCTCGACCACGAGGGCGACCCCCGATACGGGCGTGCCCTCCAAGCCGTGCAGCACCTAATCGACGAGCGTGGAGCCGATCCCGACTGCCCGCAGGGGTAGCCCCGATTCAGGTACGCGCTCGCGGGTCTAGCTTGGCGCTGACCTCTGCCGCCTTCCCGACCTTCTCGACAACTGCATAACGCTCGTTCTGCTCGACAACGTGCTCCACACCGGGAAGATCATGCCCCGGCGCGATTGGAAACCGAACTGGCGAGCTACGGACGCTTTCATATTCCAGCATCGAGATGTCCAGAACCACATCGCAGGACAAATCGGCGCACTCGCAGAGGAGCTGCATTTCCCTGGCTTCCTCGGATACTTCCATGATCCGCTCGTTCACCTCGCGCATGAGCGCTTGGTTCCGTGCAGCCTTCGCGCGTCCGTGGTCGGCGTCTTGCGAGCCCATTTGGGCCTCCCTCAATCGAAGCCGACACGACGAACAGCCGGTCAGTCCAGTGTAGCGCCCGCTAGCGAGACCCGGGCTTGTCGGCGGCCCAACTGTTCAGCGCCTCCCCGGCTCGCTCGAGCCCACGCCGGTAGAGGAAGTCTGAGAGCGCACTCGCTCCCCGCCCTCGAACCGTAGGCAGCAGGGCAAGTGTGGCGAGTACCGCCTGACTGAGCCTCTTCGAGCATCACGTCTCCGACCTCGCCGCAGTAGCGCCCATCAGCGGAGCGCCGCCCGCCCGTACTTCTCGGGATCCCGCCGCAGAGCAGTAGGCAGAGCTCCAGGGCCTCTACGAGTCCGACGTGGCGGAGCTCGCCGGCCGCTGACAGCGCTTCGGTGACATGGCCGTGGTCGAGGGCTCGACGGAGACGTTTGGGCAAGCCGTCCAGATGCGGGCTTTCCTTCCATGCCGGGAAGCGTACAGCGGCTCTCCTGTCACCAAACCCGTTACCAAAGAGCCATCTTCGACAGATTGAGCGGGAGTGTGGAGAAGACAAAGGGTCGGTGTCCAGCTCCTTTCGAGAGAGCGGGCGAAGGGAATCGAACCCTCACCACCAGCTTGGAAGGCTGGGGCTCTACCATTGAGCTACGCCCGCGTATCCGGGCCCCACTGTAGCGAGTCACCGATGCGGGGGATACCGGGTAGGCCGAGAAGGCCGGATCATTCGAGGTAAGGCAAGGGCGGAGCGGTCACGCCGAGGAACCCGGGAGGTCCCGTGACCGTCGACAGCATCAACGAGCTCAGCCCTCGCCGGGGAGCCGTCCTCTACGGGGTCCTCATGACGCTCTGGATCGTCGGGTTCGCGGCGACCGAGCGGCCGCTCCCCACCGTCCTCGTGGTCTTCCTCCTCCTCTTGCCCGCGGCGGTGCATTTCGGGGTCGGCTACGTCGTACGGGACTGGTGGGCGCTCTACCTGACCGCCGTGCCGGTCGTCGTGGCCGCCGTCGCCGGAGGGCTCCCCTCCGGGCTCTGGGCGGCCGTCGTTCTCCTGACCGCGTTTCCCGGAGCCCCCCTCGTCGCGGCCGGCGTGTGGGTCCGGGAGCGGCTGGAGCGGCGCGACCCCTCGTACGTCGATCCCTGGCTCATTTAGTGCCCCGCCCAGCAATGCACGCCTGCTTCTGACCCGCGATCACGCGGCGCTCGCGACCCAGAAGCTAGGCAGCATTACCGGACGAGGCACTAGATTGACCGCGCATGCGCGCAGTCGATTGCTGGTGCGGGCAGCTCGTCCAAGGCGAAGACGATGAGGAGCTCGTCGTCCGCCTCAGCGAGCACGTGCGCGAGGCGCACTCAGACGAGCACGACGAGGCGGCCGTTCGGAAGCGCGTGAGCGAGCGTGGGTACGAGCCGCCTACGGGGGATCCGCCCTGGGCCTACTAGCGCTCAGGGCCCCCACAAGCTGGTATCCCGCCTACGACGAGGTCCTGGTAGTGGTCGTCGCCGCAGTCGTCTACGCGGTCGGCCTCCGCGTCTTCCCGGCCTCGCGCCTGCGGATCGCGTCCTTTGCCGCCGGCCTTCTCGTCGTCCTCGCAGTCACGGTGACCCCGCTCGGGACGCTCGCGCTCACGTACCACCTCTGGGCGCACCTCGTCCAGAACGTCGCGCTCGCCGAGTGGGCGCCGGCGCTTTGCGTGGCGGGCCTGCCTCCGGCCATGACGGCCGAGCTCGCCCGGTTCCGCCTCGTCCGCGCCCTCACGCGCCCGTTCGTCGGACTTCCCCTCTGGCTCCTCTCCTACGGAATCTGGCACATCCCGCCGGTCTACGACGCCGCCCTCGAGGGCCACTACCTCCTCCACCTCGAGCACGCGACCTACTTCGCCGCCGGCGTCCTGCTCTGGTGGCCGATCTTCCACGAGCACCCCTGGCGTCTGAGCTCCGGTGCGAAGTCGGCCTACCTCTTCCTGGCCTTCGTCCTCGCCAGCCCGCTCGGGCTCCTGCTGGCACTGCTTCCCAACCCCATCTACGACTTCTACGTCGAAGCGCCGCGCATCTGGGGCATGTCGGCGCTCCAGGACCAGCAGATCGCGGGCGTGGCGATGGCGGTCAGCGAGGCGGTCGTCTTCTTCGGCGTCTTCGCCTGGTTCTTCGTGCGCTTCATGGCCGAGGAAGAGGCGGGCTACAGTCAGCCGCATGCCTAGGCGACCTGACGTGGAACGTTGCGGGTGGGTCCCGGAGGGCGACGCGATCTACGTCGCCTACCACGATGAGGAATGGGGCGTGCCCTCCCACGACGACCGGCACCTCTTCGAGCTGCTCGTGCTCGAAGGGGCGCAGGCGGGGCTCTCGTGGTCGACGATCCTCCGCAAGCGCGAGGGCTACCGGCGGGCCTTCGCCCGCTTCGATGCCCAGACGGTGGCCGGCTTCGGCGAACGCGACGTCGAGCGCCTGCTCGGGGACGCAGGCATCGTCCGCAACCGGCTGAAGATCGAGTCGGCGATCGCCAACGCGCGGGCGACCCTGGCCGCACGCGACGAGTTGGGCACCCTCGACGCACTCCTCTGGAGCTTCGTCGGCGGCGAGCCGCTCGTGAACGCCTGGCGATCCCTCGGCGAGATCCCGGCCGAGACCGAGGAGTCCCGCGCGATGAGCAAGGAGCTCAAGCGCCGCGGCTTCCGCTTCGTCGGCCCGACGATCTGCTACGCGTTCATGCAGGCGGCCGGCCTCGTGAACGACCACGTCGTCGACTGCTTCCGCCACGAGGCGCTGGCGCCGGCCTAGTCCCTATGGCCGTGGCCTTCAGCGCAACCGCGCTCGCCAAGCGCTACGGGCCGGTGACGGCCCTCGACGGCGTCGATCTCGAGGTGCGTGAAGGCGAGCTCGTCGGGCTGCTCGGGCCCAACGGCGCCGGCAAGTCGACGCTCGTCAAGATCGGCTGCGGGCTCGTCCGCGCCAGCACCGGCGAGGCGCGTGTCTGCGGCAGCCCCGCCGGCTCGGCGCAGGCGCGCGACGCGATGGGATACCTGGCGGAGCTCTTCCGCTTTCCGGACTGGGTGAGCGCGGAGGAGCTGCTCCAGCTGCATCAGCGGCTCGCGGGCTCCTCGGGCGGGCCTGCCGAGCGCGAGGAGCTCCTCGAGCTCGTCGGCCTCGCCGAGGCGCGCAGCCGCAAGGTCGACGCGATGTCGAAGGGCATGCAGCAGCGGCTCGGTCTCGCCCAGGCGCTCGTCGGGCGACCACGGTTCCTCTTCCTCGACGAGCCGACGAGCGCGCTCGATCCCGCGGGGAGGCGCACCGTCCGGGGCCTGCTCGAGGAGCTCCGCCGCCGCGGCGTCGCCGTGCTCCTGAACTCGCACCTCCTGAGCGAGGTGGAGCTCGTCTGCGACCGGGTGGCCATCCTCTCGCGCGGCCGCCTCGTCGCCGAGGGTCGCCCATCCGAGCTCGCGCGGCCGCGCGGCGTCGAGGTGGACGTCGACGGCGGCACGCGCCTCTTCGAGCGGGCCGGCCGGGAGGAGGCGCCGCGCATCGTCTCGGAGCTCGTGGCAGGCGGCGAGAGCGTCTACGGAGTCCGCGTCCTCGAGAGCACGCTGGAGGAGATCTACCTGGAGGCGGTCGGCGAGGACGAGGCCGCCTCGTGAGGCACGTCGGCGTCGTCGTCGGCTACGCGCTGCGCGAGAGCCTGCGGCGCAAGGTCTTCCTCGTCGTGCTCGTGCTCACGGCGGGCTTCCTCGGCCTCTACGCGCTCGGCACGGAACAGGCCTTCGACCTCGTGGAGGAGGACGAGGCCTTCGGCGGCGGGGAGGGGCCGGCCGCGGTCGTGGACGAGGAGGAGCTGACGGGGGCGACGCTCTTCGGGCTCTCCATGTTCGGGACGCTCTTCCTGGGCACGATCCTCGCCGCCTTCCTCACGCTCGGCGTCGTGCGCGGGGATGCCGAGCGCGGCCTCCTCCAGCCACTCGTCGTGCGGCCCATCGGGCGCTCGGCGCTCCTGCTCGGTCGCTTCCTTGCCGCGGCAGCCGTCTGCAGCGTCTACGTCGCCGCGGTCTACGGAGGGGCCGTCGCCCTCACCTGGGCGATCGGAGGCTGGCTGCCGGACCGGATCGCGACGCCCCTGCTCCAGCTCGCAGCCGCAGTGGTCGTCGTCTCCGCCCTCTCGCTCCTCGGCTCGGTCTTCCTGACGAGCACCGCCAACGGGATCGCCGTCTTCATGCTCTTCGGCGCCGGCCTCGTGGCGGGACTCCTCGGGCAGATCGGCGAGGTGCTCGGCTCCGAGACGCTCACGAACGTGGCGGAGATCACCTCGTGGGTGCTCCCCTTCGAGGCCCTCTACCAGGACGGCCTGAACGCGATCACGGCCGACTCGAGCGGCTTCACGGAGATCGCACTCGACCTGGGCCCCTTCGGCGGAGCCCAGGCCGCCGGCCCCTGGCTCTGGCCGTGGACGTTCGCCTACCTCGCGCTCGTCGGCTTCCTCGCCGTCTTCGCCTTTCGCCGCAGAGATCTCTGAAGGACTCCGGCCGATCGGCCCGAACGGGAGCGGAGGATGGCGACCACGACCGACCCCGAACGGATGAAGCGCGCGCTCCTCGTCGCCCTCGCCCGGAACCGTGGCGAGCTCGACCCGGCGAAGCTCGAGCGCCTGCTTCGCCTCCTGGGAGCGCCCGCCGGCTGACGCATCCGTCGTCTGTTCGAGAGCCGGGCCGCCTGCCGCTGGGGCGGCCCGACTCTCAGACCGCGAGGGGCAGGTGTTCCGGTTGGTGCCGGATCTCCTCGCGGGTTGCGTCCAGGAAAACGAGCCGGCGCTCGGCGTCGATGTCCTGGACGAGACCCGCCCAGACGACAGGCATCCGTGGGCGGAGCACGCGAGCGAGCCTGATGATGAGGTAGTCAGGCTCGTCCGCCCCTGGAGGGAACAGGGGCGTCTCGATCTCGCCCACGGGCCCGTCGCTCGCCACGGCCAGGTAGCCGTGGCACCGGGCGAGCACGCCGCCGAAGGGGTCAGACACGGACACGGCGGGTCGCGGGCACGTTGGCGGCGGGAGACCGCCGAGGGTTTTCGCGACGCAGCACGGGCCCTCGCTCGACCGCTGGGGCGTACGGCTTCTCCACCGCGGAGGCGTGCCGCGCCGACTCGAGGCCAAAGGACCCCTCCCAGCCGGAGGGGCGGCACGAGAGAGCAGCGGGCCGCCGGCCCTCGGCCGAGCCGTCGGAGCTTCCCCAGGCTTCTCTGTTCACGCGGCTGCCTTTCGTTCGCGGTCGGTCGGCACAGGAATACCGGTCCCATCCGAGCGCGCCTTGGGTCGCCGTTGTGATCGCGTGAGCCGCGTGTGAAGGTTTGCTCACCGGCCGACCCGGACGGCGTGCGGCGGGGCCGGCCGAAGGCGAGAGGGACCTACACGGGGACGAGCTTGTAGCCGATCTCGCGCACCGTCACGATCCGCTCGGGGTGAGCCGGATCCCGCTCGATCTTGCGGCGGAGCTTGGAGATGTGCACGTCGCAGGCGCGCTCGTCGCCCACGTAGGGGCTCTCCCACAGGTGCTCCATGATCTGGCGCCGGCTGAAGACCTGCTCCGGCGACTCGGCGAGGAGCGCGAGGATCCGGAACTCCGAGCGGGTGAGCTGCACGGCGCGCCCGTCCGCCGTCACCTGGTGGCGGGCGAAGTTCAGGCTCACGCCTCCGACCCGTACTGCCGCGCTTCCGCCCTCGCCGCGGTCGAGCTCGCGCCGACGCAGGATGGCGCGCACGCGGCTGACGAGCTCGGCCATGGAGAACGGCTTCGTGACGTAGTCGTCGGCGCCCAGCTCGAGGCCGAGGACGCGGTCGACCTCGGCGTCCTTGGCCGTGAGCATGAGCACCGGCACGGCGCTCTCGGTCCGGAGGCGACGGCAGACCTCGACGCCGGAGAGGCGCGGCATCATCACGTCGAGGACGACGAGGTCGAAAGGCTCGCCGAGGGCGCGCGCGAGCGCGCTCTCCCCGTCGCCGACCGACTCGACCTCGAAGCCCTCCGTCCGGAGGGCGTACTCGAGCGGGCCGACGATGTCCGGCTCGTCGTCGGCGACGAGGATGCGGGCGCTCATGGGTCTCTCACGCCACCTCCTGCTCGGCCAGGCGCAGCGTGACGCGAACGACGGTGCCCTTGCCCGGCGCCGACTCGAGCTCGACGTTGCCGCCGACGACGCGAATCGCCTGGCGGACGATGGCGAGCCCGAGCCCGAAGCCGTCCGCATCGCGACCGCGACCGCGGTAGAAGCGCTCCCAGACTCGTTCCTGGTCGGCGGGGGCGATGCCGGGGCCGCTGTCGCGCACCTCGACCGCGGCCGAACCGTTGGCGAGACGCTCGGCGGCGAGCTCGATCCGCCCCTGCTCGGTGTGCTTGGCCGCGTTCACGGCCAGGTTGAGGAGCGCCTGCTCGACGAGCGCGCGCTCGGCGAGGACGAGAAGGCCCGGCGGGCACTCCACGACGACCTCGACGCCCGGCTTCGGCTTGAGCGTGGCGGCGATCTCGTCCAGCACGGGGCGAAGCTCGAGCGGCTCGAGGCGAGGCGCCCCGTCCTGCGTCTGCGCCCGCGCGAGCGTGAGCAGCGTGTGGGTGAGGCGCCCGAGGCGGGCGGACTGGCGCTCGATCGACTCGAGGAACCTGTCGCGATCCTCGGGCAGCTCCTTCGCGCCCGCCTGGAGCACCTCGACGGCGCTCGTGATGGCCGCCAGCGGCGTGCGCAGCTCGTGGGCGGCGTTCGTGACGAACTCGCGCTCGGCCCGCTCCCGCCGCTCGCGCTCGGTCACGTCCGCGAGGACGAGAATGGCCGTCTGCGTCCCCGGCCCGGCGGGAATCCCGACGAGCGCGAACGTCCGCTCGTCTCCGGACGCGACCCGCGCCTCGGCGACGGCCGCATCGGAACGGAAGAGCCCGGCGGCGATGTCCCGGAGCGGAAACCCCGGCCACGGGTCGGGCAGCGGATCGCCCTCGCGCAGGCGACCGACGCCGAGCATCTGCGCCGCCGATGGATTGGCGAAGTCGACGCGGAGCTCGGGATCGACGGTGACGACGCCCTCGCGAAGCCGGGCGAGCAGGCGATGTAGGCGGTCTCGGTCGGAGCGGAGCGCCTGGAACGATTCGCGCAGCCGCACGCGCATGCGGTCGATCGAGGCCGCCAGGCTCCCGAGCTCGTCCCGGAAGCCCGCGTGGAGAGGACGGTCGAAGCTCCCTCCCTCGATCGCGGCGGCCGCCGCGGCGATGCGGCGGAGCCGGGCCGCGATGAGCACGGCGATGAGGAGCCCGACGGCCGCCCCGAAGAGCACCGCGAGCAGCGCGGCCTCGATGATCTTCGTGCGGACGATGCTCACCTCGGCGGTGAGCTCGGGCCGGACCGCGTATGCGATGAGCGCGCCCGCGTCGCCCGCCCGTAGCCGCAGGCCGACGACGATGGTCCTCCCGTCGTCGTGCGTGGCGACGTGGCGCTCGCCGTCGAAGACCCGCTCGACCGCCTCGCGCCCGTCCGGAACGCTCGCGAAGCTGAAGCCGCGCGACTCCTCCGGCGTGAGCAGCTGCCCGTCCTCATCGAGCACGTAGAGGGAGAGCCGGCGCCGCTCCGCGATGTCTGCCAGCGACCGCCGGAGCCTGCCCTCGCGGACGCTGCGGCTGACCGCCTCGGCGGCGGCGACGCTGTTCCCGACCGCGAGCGCCTGGGCGCGCTCGCGGAAGGCAGCCTCGGAGCGCTGCGAGAAGATCTGCGCCACGACGGCCGCCGTCACCGCCGCGATCAGGGCGAAGGCGAAGGAGAGCCACCAGCGCATCCCGATGGCGGGCCTGGGCACGAGACAGAGAGTATCGCTCTCCGAAGAAGCGTTTCGGCAGGGTGAGCAAAGCCAGCCGCCCCGCTCACACGCCGCTCACATGCCGTCGGCACCCTCGGGGGGAATGCTCTTCCTTCTGGCACTGCGGCCGACTCCGACGAACGGAGCGCTGCTCGCCGCCTTCCGGCGGCTCGGCGTCGAGGCGGCGCTCCTTCCCGTGGGGGACACGCTGGCGCACGAGGGCGACACGGTCCTCGTGCGCCTGCGCGCCCGCGCGAGCTCGGACGGAATCGAGCCCGGGCTCGCGCAGGCGGACGCGCTCGCCGAGCAGGGGGCACTCGTTCTCAACCGGAGCGGCTCTCTCACGGCCGCGCACGACAAGCTGGCGACGGCCATCCGGCTCGCCCGCGCCGGCCTGCCGCACCCGCGGACCTTGCACGTCGACTGGCCGATGGCCCTCCCGGAGATCGAGTACCCCACGGTCGTGAAGCCGCGCTTCGGCGCGCTCGGGCGGGACGTCGTCCTCTGCAAGACCCCGGAGACGCTCGCCGAGGCGCTCGAGCGGCTCTCCCAGCGCGGCTGGTTCGAGAGGCAGGGCGTCCTCGTACAGGAGCTCGTCCCCGCGGCGTCGGAGCTCCGCGTCATCGTGGCAGCAGGAACGGTCGCCGGGGCGCTCGAGCGCGTCGCCGCCCCCGGCGAGTGGCGCACGAGCGCTTCCGTGGGAGCGTGCCGCCCGCTCGCGGAGCTTCCCGCCGAAGCGGCCGAGACCGCGCTGCTGGCGGCCGGAGCGATCGGCTGCGACCTGGTCGGCATCGACCTCCTGGAAGGCCCGAACGGCTACGTGGTCCTCGACGCGAACGGAGCCGTGGAGTTCACGGCCGCCTACGGGCTCGGCGGCGCCGACCCGTTCGAGGAGGCCGCGCGGGCACTGCTGGGAAATCGGGACGGCCGGATTCGAACCGGCGGCCTCCGCGTCCCAAACGCGGCACTCTGACCAGGCTGAGCTACGTCCCGTAGCGCCAGCTGAGTCTAGCGGCCGCGGGCGCCGCTATCGTCCCGCGCCGTGGCCGACGCCCCCCTCGCTCCGCCCACGCGCGGATACGGGCCCGATCGTCCGCGGCCGCTCGCCGGCTACGCGCTCGTCTGGTCGGCGGTCGGGCTCTGGTCGCTGAACGCGACCGTGGCCAAGGTCGTGCTCGACTCGGCCGGACTCTCGGCGCTCCGGCTGGCCGAGGTGCGTGCCACGGGGTCGGCCCTCCTGCTCCTCGCCGCCGTCGCGCTCCTGCGGCCCGCGACCCTGCGGGTCACCCGCCGGGAGCTTGCCTTCCTCGCGGCCTTCGGCGTCCTCGGGCTCGCCTTCGTCCAGTTCTTTTACTTCGTCGCCATCGGCCGCCTGCCGATCGGGATCGCGCTCGTCATCCAGTACACGGCACCTGTCTTCGTGGCACTCTGGGCCCGCTTCGCCGTCCACGAGCCAGTGCGCCGGCGGCTCTGGGTGGCCATCGCGCTGAGCCTCGCCGGGCTGACGCTCGTCGTCGAGCTCTGGAGCGGCTTCACGCTCGACGGCGTCGGCGTGGCGGCCTGCATCGCTGCGGCGCTCGCCTACGCGGCCTACCTGCTCATGGCCGAGCGCTCCCTGCGGAGCGGCCGCGACGCCGCCTCGCTTCTCGCGTGGGGCTTCGTATTCGCGGCGCTCTTCTGGGCCCTCGTGCAGCCGTGGTGGAGCTTCCCGGCCGGGCAAGTCGAGGGAAGCGAGTCCCTCCTCGGCCGTCTGGACGACGTGACCGCCCCCGTCTGGCTCCTCCTCGCCTACATCGTCGTCCTCGGGACCGTGGTTCCTTTCGTGCTCATCGTCAACGCGCTTCACCACGTGCCCGCCACCCGCGTGACGGTCGTGGCGATGCTCGAGCCTCTGCTCGCCGCCCTGGTCGCCTTCGCCTGGCTGGGCGAGGAGTTGAGCGGCATTCAGCTCGCCGGAGGTGCGCTCGTGCTCCTCGGAATTGCCCTCGCCCAGACGGCACGCACCAGTGACGTATAAGGATTCGTTATTTAAATAATACTTACGGATTCCGCACGTTCTGCCGACACAGGGACTGCACCGTGCGAACCATGCCCAGACCCCCCCGCGTGGCGCTCGCCACGTTGGCGTGCGCCGGCATCGTCGGCGCCGCGGCACCTGCGGAGGCGGCTCCGACCCGGAGCGAGAAACGGCTCGTCGCGAAGATCAACAACGTCCGCCAAGCCCATGGCCTTGCGCAGGTACGGATCTCGGCGAGGCTCCATCGGAGCGCCAACCGTTGGGCGCGCCACCTGCGCCGCTCCGACTCCTTCTACCACGCCCGCCTCGCCTCCGGCACGGCGGAGAACCTGGCCTGGGCCACCTGCTCGTGGGGCTCGCCGCGCAAGCTCGTCCGCATGTGGATGGGCAGCCCGACGCACCGCGCGATCATGCTCGACCGCAGCGTCCGCCGCGTGGGACCCGGCGTCAGCACCGGCCGCTACCGCGGGTATCGCTGCGTCCGCTTGGCCGTCGCCAGGTTCCGCTAGTCCGCGAAGACGATCAGGCGGTCTCGAAGAGCTCGCGGAGCTCGGCGATCTTCTCCCTGCGGAGCTGGTCGCGCTCGCCCCGCTCGACCGCCTCGACCACGCTCGAGACGAGCGAGGCCAGCTCGACCGGATTGAACGGCTTCGTGATGTAGTCGAGCCCACCCAGGTCCATGCCGCGCGCGCGATCGCGGAGGTCCGCGCGGGCAGTCAGGAAGACGACGGGCACGCCGGCGGTGGCGGGGTCCTCGAGCAGCTGCTCGGCCACCCGCCACCCGTCGAGCCCGGGCATCATCACGTCGAGGAGGATCACGTCGGGCGATTCGTAGCGAGCGACATCGAGGCCGCTAGGCCCGTCCGGCGCCTCGAGAACCACCATCCCCTCCGCCTCCAGGTTGACCCGGCACAGAAGGCGGATGGGCGCCTCGTCGTCAATGACGAGCACGCGTGTCACGGGCGCCCCACCGTCTCCATCTCCGGAGCCTCGGCCGCCTCCCCGCGGGCGAGCGGGAGCTCGAACGTGAAGCTCGCGCCTTGGCCCTCCTGCGACTCGACCCAGATGCGCCCGCCCATCGCCGCGAGAAGCCCGCGGGCGAGGAAGAGCCCGATCCCGGTGCCCTGGACGCCCGCCTGCGCCACGCGCTCCGTCCGGAAGAACTTGCTGAAGATCCGCTGCTGGTCGGCCCGCGCGATGCCCATCCCTTCGTCGGTGATGCTGATCTCGGCCGTGTCCGCCCGCCGGCGGGCGGCGATCCGGATCGCACCGCCCTCGGGCGAGAACTTGACCGCGTTGTCGACGAGGTTCAGGAAGATCTGCGCCAGCTTCTCCCGGTCGGCTTGCACAATGAGGGCGCCCGGATCGACCTCCACCTGGAAGCGATGGCCGTTCGGGCTCGCGTCCTCGACGCGGGCGAGGGTCTCGCGCGCGACCTCCCCCACGTCCGTGGCGACGAGCGAGAGCCCGAGCGTCCCCGCTTCGAGCCGCGCGATGTTCAGGAGGTCGTCGACGATCCCGATGAGCCGCTCCGACTCGGAGACGATGTAGCCGAGGAAGGTCGACCGTTCCTCGCCCGAGAACTCGATGTCGCTTCGCATGAGCGTCTCCGCGAAGCCGTAGATCGACGTGAGCGGCGTGCGGAGCTCGTGGGAGACCGTGGAGACGAAATCCGACTTCATCTGCTCGACCACGCGCTCGCTCGAGACGTCGCGGAAGGCGAAGATCCGGCCGGCGACGGCGCCGGCGGGGTCGAGCATGACCGCTTCGGTGAGCGAGAGCCAGACCTCCTTGCCGGCGCGGAGGACGGAGACCTGGCGCTCCCCTGGGGTCTCGGCCACGTCCCCGGTGAGGTCTCTCTGGAGCACTTCGAGGACGCGCCGCCCCAGCGCCTCCGAGGCGGGGACGCCGGTGATCTGCTCGGCCATCGCGTTCCAGAGCACGATGCCCTCTTCTCGGTCGACGGCGACGATCCCGTCTGCGATGTGGGCGAGGATCGCCTCGCTCCGCTCCTTCTCCTCTGCCACGCGCTGGTAGAGCTCGGCGTTGGCGACCGACGCCGACGCGGTTCCGGCCAGCGCGACGAGCGACTGGACCTCGTCGTCGCGCCAGGCCCGCGGCTCGCGAGAGTAGACGGCGAGGACGCCGTAGAGGCCGCCGCCGTGGGCGCTCATGGGGACGGCGATGCAGCCGGCCAGATCCCTCCCCAGCAGAGCGTCGCCGCGGGTGAAGCGCGGTTGGTCGCGGGCGTCGGCGACGGCGAGCGGCGAGCGTGACTGGGCGACCACTCCTGAGATGCCGGCCGCCGAGCTGGCGCGGGCGCCGACGAGGTCGGCCGTGCCGGGCCCTTCGGTCGTCCGGATCACGAGCTCGTCCCGCTCGAGCAGCCGAATCGCCGCGGCGTCCGCGTCCAGGAGCGCAGGCGCCTCGCGCGCGACCTCGTTCAGGACGACGCCCGGATCGAGGTTCGTCGCGAGGAGGGCGCCGACGCGCGCGAGCCGCTGCGAGAACGTGCGCGCCCGCCGCTCGGCCTCGAACAGCTCGCTCCGCTCGAGCGCGCCTCGGGCGGCGCCGCTCAGATGGCGGGTCAGGGCGAGGTCGTCGTCCGTGAAGGTCCGCTCGCCGCCGAAGAGAACGACGACCGCGTTCGTGTGGCCGCGCGTGTCCGTCACGGGCGCGCACAGGAGCGAGCCGTAGCCGGAGTCGCCGAACAGACGGCGGACGGACGGGTCGAACCGGTCGTCCTCGGCCAGGGAGCTCGAGGAGATGATGCGCTCCGAGCCGGAGCTCGAGCCGAATGGGCAGAGCGATTCAGGCAGGCCGTCGGCGAGACGCGCCCGAACGGGCTCCGGAAGCTCGAACGACCCGGCGAGCGTCAGCTCTTCGCCCCCGCGGGGCTCGAGCACGAGCGCGGACGAGCCGCCCAGCGCCTCGCAGGCGGCCTGGGCGAGGGCGTCGAACGTCTCCGCGAGCGAGAGCGGGGAGCCGAGCACCTCGGCCACGCGGTAGAAGCCCCGCTGCACCTGCGCCTGCCGCTCGCGCTCCTCGAAGCTCTCCGCGTTGTGGAGGGCGAGGGAGGCGAACCGCGCGAACGCCTCCAGCATCTCGACGTCCGCGTGGTCGAAGCGGCCGCGTTCCCGGGCGCAGACGCCGAGCACCCCGCGCGACTCTCCCAGCCAGGTGATGGGAGCGCACATGACGTCGTTGAAGACGGCGTACGGCGGGCTCGGCGGCGGCTGCTCGGAGCGCGCGAAATCGTGCGTGAGGACGGTGCGGCCGGTCTCGACGGCCTGGCCGATCGTCCCCTCGGGCGGAATCTGGCGGCCGACGTTCCACTCCGGAAGGCCGTAGACGGCTCGGCAGCGGAGCACCTTGTGGTCCGGCTCGAAGATCCAGCAGTCGATCGCGTCCGCTCCCGTGAGCGCCGCGACCTCTTCCACGAGCCGCCGGATAACCGACTCAAAGCGCAGGTCGCTCGTGAGCACCTGAGCCGCGTTCAGGAGCGTGCTCTGCTGGCGGAGGCGGCGCTCGTTCTCGCCGAGCAACCGCGCCGTATGGCTGGCGAGGCCCACCTCCCGGGCGACGGCTTCGGCGAGTGAGATCTCGCCTTCCGTCCAGCGCGTCGGCTCCGCGCGGTGCAGCCCGAAGACCCCGATCGTGCGGTCGAAGACGAGGATCGGCGTGGCGAGCACGGCCTGCGAGCCGAGCTCGAGCAGCGTCGAGCGGCCTCCGAGCGACGGGTCGTCGAGCTCCGGGGCGATGGCGACGTCCCCGACGGCAACCGTGTCGCGCCTGCGAACGGCCAAGTTTGAGACGGGCAGGTGCTCGGCCGCGGCGCCCATGGGCTCGAGCCCGGGCGCGTGCCATTCGGCTCGGATCGGCATCGGCTCCCCGGGCTTGCCGAGGCGGATGAAGGAGCGCGTGACCCCCACGGCCTTCGCCGTTTCCTCCACGGCCACCTCGAGCACGGCGTCGAGGTCGAGCTCGGAGCGCACCTTGCGCCCGATCGCCGCCACGAGACGCTCCCTTTCGAGCGCGATCCGCAACGCCTCGTCGGAGCGCGTACGGCCCAGCGCGAGCGCCGCCTCGTTCGCCAGGCCCTGGCCGAGCTCGAGCTCGGAGGCGGTGAAGAGACGATGATCCGCCTTGGTCACAGCCACGAGGACGCCGACCACACCACCTTCGGAGATCAGCGGCACGAACGCGGCGCTCTTCGCTCCCACGGCGTTCGCGAGCTTGCGGTTCACGTTGGGCGCCGTGGCCACGTCGTAGACCGCGTACGGCGTGCGCTCACGCGCGACCGTGACGATCGCTCCCACGTCGTCGTCCAGGTCGAGCACGATCTCCCGCCACCAGCTCTCGTCGACGCCGCGGGCGGCGAAGCCGGTCGCCTTCCGCGCCTCCTCGTCGACGGCTGCCAGCATGAACGTGTCCACGCCCAGCACCGACTCGAGCTCGTCGAAGAGCTCCTGGGCGGCTTCCTGCCCGGTGATCGCGCGAGAGAGAGCCTCGGAGAGTCGCGAGATCGAGTCGGCTTCGCGACCCCGCTCCGTGGCGAGCTCCTCCGCCTCGAGCACGCGGCGGCCGGCGGTGACGAGCAGGCTTCGCTCCCGCCACCGAGCGAGGAGGATGAGCGCAGGGATGGAAGCCGCGGCCGCTCCTGCGATCAGGAGCCACGAGTCGACGTCCGCGAGGACGTCGTCGCCCAGCAGCCGAAGGATCCCGAGCAGCGCCGCCAGCGCGCCGACGAGCGTGAAGAGGAACCAGATGCCCAGGCCGAGCCAGGAGGAGCCCCGCTCGCGCACCAGAGGGACCGCGAGCGCGAGCGAGACCAGCCCGTAGAGGCCCGCGAGCACGAGGAGCGGAACGGCGTCGGGGAGGATGGCCTGCAGATTGTCGTCCACCGGGCAAACCTGATGATAGGGAGCGCGCAGGGCCCCCGTCGAGGGCGCGGGTTGCGATGTTTCCTCCGGCAAGGAGAGGCGAAGGCCGCTTGCAAAGATGGGCCGATCGGCCTATTGGCACAGGAGGTCGCGCGCGATAGCGTGGCGGTACTGGGCGATGCGAACCGCGGTGTGTGTCCCTGGCCATGTAGTCCGCGGTGAGCAATGTGAGAAGGCCCGCCGCGCTTACCCCCCGAGCGGCGGGCTTTCTCCTTAAATCGCCGAAAACGCTCCGCGTTTTCGGCGAGGAGTAGTCAGAGTTCGGCCGCCCCGACGTCTCACGAGGGGTCGGGGGGACCGGCGTGCTCGCGCCGGGGCGTGGCTACGATGGGCTCGTGGTCAAGCGGATCCTCCTCGCGGCGCCGCGCGGCTACTGCGCGGGCGTGGAACGGGCCGTCGAGACGGTCGAGCGCGCGCTCGAGCAGCGCGGCGCGCCCGTCTACGTCCGCAAGCAGATCGTCCACAACGCGCACGTAGTCCGCGAGCTGGAGGAGCGCGGGGCGATCTTCGTCGAGAGCGAAGAGGACGTGCCGGAGGGCGCGACGACCGTCTTCTCCGCCCACGGCGTAGCGCCCAGCGTGCACGCCAATGCGCACGCCCGCTCGCTCGAGACCATCGACGCGACCTGCCCGCTCGTCAGCAAGGTCCACGCCGAGGCTCGCCACTACGCGGCGCGCGGCTACACGATCCTCCTCATTGGGCACGCCGGTCACGAGGAGGTGGAGGGGACGACGGGCGAAGCTCCGGAGGCGATCGTCCTTGTCCAGTCCGCCGAGGAGGCCGAGCGCATCGAGGTTCAGCCGGGCGAACCGCTCGCCTACCTGACGCAGACCACCCTCTCCGTCGACGAGACCGACGAGATCGTCGCCGTCCTCCGCCGGCGCTTCCCACATGTGGAGGCGCCCAAGAAGGAGGACATCTGCTACGCGACGACCAACCGACAGGCGGCCGTGAAGGAGCTTCTCCCCGAGATCGACCTGCTGCTCGTGATCGGCTCCCGGAACAGCTCGAACTCGAACCGGCTCGTCGAGGTGGCCCGCGCCTCCGGCGTCGACGCGTACCTGGTCGACGACGAGACGGAGATCGAAGCGCGCTGGCTCGACGGCGTCGAGACGGTCGGACTGACGTCGGGCGCCTCGGCGCCGGAGTCGCTCGTCCGCCGCGTCGTCGGCTGGTTCCGCGAGCGCGGCGTCGACGAAGTCCGCGAGAGCGACGAGCCGGAAGACGTCTTCTTCAAGCTCCCGGCCGAGGTCCGGGGGCGCGAAGCCGCGTAGTCGACTTCGCCGGAACCGCCACAATGGAGCGGTGAGCGTCACCGGTCCGGTCCGCACTCCGCGCCTGGCCGCGGTGCTGCGCTCGGAGGACCGCGTGATGCCGCTCGAGCTGTTCTTCGACTTGGTCTTCGTCCTGGCGATCACGCAGTGCACCGCGTTGATGGCGGACAACCCGACGTGGACCGGGCTGGCGCAGGGCCTGCTCGTCCTCGGCGTGCTCTGGTGGTCGTGGGTGGGCTACGCGTGGCTGACCAGCGTCGTGAACCCCGAGGAAGGCGTCGTGCGCTTCGCGATCTTCGCGGCGATGGCAGCTCTGCTCGTCGCCGCGCTGTGCGTGCCGCAGGCCTTCGGCGACCTCGCGCTCCTCTTCGCCTGCTCGTACGGAGTCGTCCGCTTCGGACAAATCGTGCTCTTCACGGTGGCGAGCCGCGACGACCCGGCGCTCCGGCGCTCTGTCACCGGCCTGGCCGGCGGCACCGCGATCGGGGTCGGTCTCCTCGTGGGCGCGTCCTTTGCGGACGGAGGCTGGCAGGGCGCGCTGTGGGTGCTCGCGCTGCTGCTCGACATGGGCGAGCCCTTCCTCTTCGGAGCGGACGGGTGGAGGCTCGTGCCGGGCCACTTCGCGGAGCGCCACGGGCTGATCGTC
>DASQWP010000148.1:0-2363 GCA_035640195.1 Gaiellaceae bacterium
CCGGGTCGGCGAACAGCGCTGACTACCGTCCCGGACCTGACGCCCACGATCCTCGAGCTAGCCGGGATCGAGGCCCCCGCCTCCGTGCAGGGGGATTCGTTCTTCGGCGTACTCACGGGAGAGAGAGACGAGCAGCGTTCGTTCGTCGTGAGCTCCTGGCCGCTGTACTTCGCGGAAGGTGAGATCACGCTGGCCGTCGACTCCAGGCCAAGGCACATCTCGAGCTACATGCCGCTTACCGTCAGCACGCGCGACCGGTCCCTGATCCTGGGCGGCCCGGACGACGAGCCCGAATTCTACGACCTGGTGGGAGTCCCAGGCGAACAGGACAACATATGGGAGTCCGAGACCCGGGAAGGGCTGAAACTGGCGCGACAGGCTCTCTCCTTCCTTGAGGAGCAGGGGACCCCGCAGGAGCACGTGAGACCCCGGCGGATGTCTCTGGAGAGGTTCGCATCCGGAAACGCGAGGGGCAATTCAGACCGGACGGAGAGACCACAGCAATGGGTAGACAAGGAGGCCGGATGAGCGTCGCGGTCGAAACGGTCCGCACTGTCGAGATGCCGACCCGCCTGGTGCACGGGCCGGGTGCTATATACAGGTTGGGCGAGCACGTGAGGGAGCTCGGCGTGAAGCGTCCGTGTCTCGTCACCGACGGAGGCGTCGTCTACGCCGGTCTCGTCGACAGGGCGCTGGAGACCCTGCACGGCGCTTTCGTCTTCGACGGGGTACGGGCCAACCCGGACGTGGAACTCGTCAGAGAAGCGAGCGCGCGCTACCGCGAGGAGGGCTGCGACGGGCTCGTCGCCCTGGGCGGCGGCAGCTCGATGGATACCGCCAAGGGAGTGGGCGTCGAGGTCGCGAACGGCGGCTCCATACTGGACTACGAGTACGGCAAGACGCCGGTCGTGAGCCGCATTCCGCCGCTCGTGACGGTTCCCACGACTGCGGGGACCGGCAGTGAGGTAACCCTCTGGGCAGTCATTACGGACCACGAGCGTGGGATCAAGTTCAACGTCGGGGGCACGCCGCTCATAGGGGCGCACGTCGCCCTGGTAGACCCTGCCCTCACGCTTGGCCTTCCACCCGCGATCACGGCAGCGACCGGCATGGACGCGCTCTCACACGGGATCGAGTGCTACACCTGCGACTACCACCAGCCCTTCAATGACGCCGTGGCCATCGCCGCGATCGAGCTAGCCGCAAAGTGGCTGCGCACCGCCTACCGGGACGGCTCCAACCTGGAGGCGCGCACGAACATGGCGCACGCGGCGACCTTCGGCGGACTGGCCTACGGAACGGAGAGCGCGGGAGCCGCCCACGCCATGAGCCAGTCTGCCGGCGGCGTCCACGATTGCCCGCACGGTGCTTTGACCGCCCGCGTTCTCGGACCGGTCTGCGAGTACAACGCTCCGGCGGCACCCGAGCGCTACGCCCGGATCGCCGAAGCCCTCGGCGCGGACATCCACGGCCTCGAGCCCCTCGAGGCGGCGAGGGCCGGGATCGAGGAGCTCTACCGCCTTACGCAGGACGTCGGCATACCCGAGATGGACGAGCTGGGGTTCTCAGAAGAGGAGATCCCGCTACTTGCCAGAGTCGCCCACGAAGATCCCCAGACGGTCGGAAACCCGCGCGAGGTCACGGTCTCCGACTACGAGGAGATCTACCGCAGCGCCTTCGCAAAGGGGAAGTGATGAAAGTGATGAAAACGCAGGTCACGGACTACTCGATGTATGTCGCCGGCGAGTGGACCAGCGGGTGGTCCACGGCCCGCATGGACGCGACGAGCCCGGCGACCGGCGAGGTCATCGGGACCTTCCCAGAGGGCACGCGCGAGGACGTCCGTCGCGCGATAGCAGCCGCCAGTGGAGCCTGGTACGGATGGGCCACCCGCTCCGCTTTCGAACGGGCCGCGGCGATGGAGCGGATCGTCGAGATAATGCGAGAGCGTCGGGAAGACCTAGCATGGACGCTCACGCTGGATCAAGGCAAGCCGCTCGCCGCCGAAGCCTACGACGAGGTGGACGAGCTGATCGAGTACTTCCGCATGGCGGCCGCCGACGCTACGCGGCTCGACGGGCTCATGCCGCCGTCGGTCGATGCAGGCAAGAGAGTCTTCCTTTATCGCGTACCGCGCGGGGTCGTCGGCGTGATCTCGCCGTGGAACTGGCCGTACACGATGCCCGCGGAGGCGATCGCCCCTGCCCTCGCTTCGGGAAACGCCGTCGTGTGGGTGCCGGCGCCCTCCACCTCCGTGTGCGCCGTGAAGCTCGCCGCATGCATTACCGACGCCGGCCTGCCCGCCGGTCTGTTCAATATGATCACCGGTCCTGGCTCAGTCGTCGGCGATGAGGTAGCAGCCA
>DASQWP010000149.1:0-4399 GCA_035640195.1 Gaiellaceae bacterium
GGCGGCCATGATCGACTCTCCGTACACCCGCTACCCGGTCTATCGAGGGTCGCTCGACGACATCGTCGGGATCCTCCTCGGCGCCCTCGGCGAGCCTCTTCTTTCCGAGTACTTCGACCCCTGGCTCACGCGAGAGGTCGCCTTCTTGCTCGCGTTCCTCATCCTCACCTACCTGAGCGTCGTGCTCGGCGAGCTCGTGCCGAAGGCGGTCGCGCTCCAGCGCGCCGAGCGCCTGGCCGTGTTCCTCGCGGCCCCCCTCGGCTGGCTGGGGCGCATCTCCTATCCGCTGGTCTGGTTGCTGCAACGGTCGGCGAACGCCATCTCGCGCCTCTTCGGCGTCCGGCCGGCCCCGGCGGGCCTGACGATGCACACGGAGGAGGACATCCGCCTGATCGTCGCCCAGACGCCCGAGATCGCGCCGGGCGAGGAGGAGATGGTCTACAAGGTCTTCGACTTCGCGGACAAGGAGGTCCACGAGGTCATGGTCCCGCGCCCGGAGGTCGTCGCCCTCTCCGTCGAGTTGCCCTCTCAGGAGGCGCTGGCGGCCATGATCGACTCTCCGTACACCCGCTACCCGGTCTATCGAGGGTCGCTCGACGACATCGTCGGGATCCTCCACGTGCGCGACCTCTTCTCGGCCCTGTACGACCGCGGCATCGAGAACGTCGAGATGGAGGAGCTCGTGCGCGACGCCTACGTCGTGCCCGAGACGAAGGATCTCGCCGCGATGCTCGCGGAGTTCCGGCGCACGAACCAGCACATGGCGCTCGTCATCGACGAGTACGGCTCCTTCCAGGGCATCGTCACGCTCGAGGACCTGCTCGAGGAGATCGTCGGCGAGATCGAGGACGAGTACGACCTTCCGGACGAGTCGCTCGAGCGGCTCGAGAACGGGCGGCTGCGGATCCACGGGACGTTCCCGATCGACGACTTCAACGAGCAGTTCGAGCAGGAGCTCCCGCAGGAGGACTACCACACTGTCGCCGGCTTCGTGTTCGGGCAGCTCGGCCGGGCCGCCGAGCGCGGCGACGAGATCACCTACGACGGGCTCCGCTTCGAGGTCGTCGAGGTGGACGGCCCGCGCATCGAGCGGCTCGAGGTGGAGTTCCTCCCACCCGCCCAGATCGAGGAGAACGAAGCCGCCGGCGCGTGAAGTCGGCGTGTCCGCCGCGCCCGCCGGCGCTAGGGGACCCCTGTTGAAATCGGTGCGGCAGCGGCCTAACGTTGCGGCTCGGAGTTCCCGCAATCCGGATGGAGGAGGAAGAGCCTTGAGGAAGCGTCAAGCGGAATTCGGTCCGGGAGCGCGGCGGCTCCTGTGGTTCCTGATCCTCGCCGTCGCCGTGCTCGCGCTCGCCGCGGCCGGCTGCGGCGGCGACGACGACGAGGGCGCCGGCGACACCGGCGCGGCCGCCGGAGACGGAGGGGACGGCGGCGGCGAGGGCAGCATCTGGGTGCTGCTCCCGGACAGCGCCACGTCACCACGCTGGGAGAGCGACGACCGGCGTTTCTTCGCGGAGGCCTTCACGGACGCCGGCGTGGAGCACACGATCGTCAACGCCGAGGGCGATGCCACCCAGCAGCAGGCGCAGGCCGAGCAGGCGATCGCCGACGGGGCCAGCGTGATCCTGCTCGTCAGCATCGACACGGGCTCGGGCGCCACCATCATCGACCTCGCCCAGGAGGCGGGCGTCCAGGTCGTGGAGTACGACCGCTTCAACACGGGCGGCGCGGGCGGAGAGGCCTACGTGAGCTTTGACAACGTCCAGGTCGGCGCGACCATGGCCGAGATTCTGGAGCCCGAGATCGAGGCACTCGACGTCGAGACGCCGCGCGTCGTGATGCTGAACGGCGGCGAGGAGGACAACAACTCCTTCCTCTTCAAGCAGGGCTACGAGGCGACGGTTCAGGAGCACGTCGATGCAGGCGAGTGGGAGCTCGTCGCCGACCAGTTCACGCCGGGCTGGGACAACCAGGAGGCCCAGCGGATCATGGAGCAGATCCTCGTGAACGCGAACAACGACGTGAATGCCGTGTTCGCCGCCAACGACGGGCTCGCCAACTCGGCGATCAACGCGATCGAGGCAGCGGGGATCGACGCCACGCAGGTGCCGATCAGCGGTCAAGACGCGACGGTCGCGGGGATCCAGAACATCCTCCTCGACAAGCAGACGATGACGGTGTACAAGCCGATCGAGGCGGAGGCGAAGGTCGCGGCCGAGGTCGCGCTGGCCCTCCGCGCCGGCGAGGACATCTCGAGCGTCGAGAGCGAGTTCGAGTTCTCGCTCATC
This sequence comes from Gaiellaceae bacterium, assembly GCA_035640195.1. GTDB lineage: Bacteria > Actinomycetota > Thermoleophilia > Gaiellales > Gaiellaceae > DASQWP01. The sequence continues at coordinate 2,289 of DASQWP010000149.1, forward strand.
GGCATCGAGGCGGAGACCGGTCAGCCGGCGGAGGAGCCGGAGGGCGAGGGCATCGTGCCCTACTTCGCCCTCGTGCCGATCGGCGTGACCGCCGACAACATCGCCGACACGGTGATCGCCGACGAGTTCCGGACGGTGGCGGAGGTCTGCACCGGCCAGGTGGCGGAGAGTGACTTCTGCCAGGAGAATTCCTGACGGAACCCTTGATTGACCCGGCAACGGCGGGGACGCCCGCGCGGCGTTCCCGCCGCCCCGCCGAGGCCGCTAACGATGGCTGACGACACGCCGCTCCTGGAAGCCACAGGGATCTCGAAAGCGTACGGCGCCGTCCAGGCGCTCGACAAGGTCGACTTCGAGGTCCGGAACGGCGAGGTGATGGCGCTCGTCGGCGACAACGGCGCCGGCAAGTCGACCCTGATCAAGGGCATCGCCGGGATCTACCCCTTCGACGAGGGCGAGGTGCGCGTCGAGGGTGCGCCCGTCCACATCCACGGCCCCCGCGACGCGGCCAAGCTCGGCATCGAGATCGTCTACCAGGATCTCGCGCTCGCCGACAACCTCGACGTCGTCGCCAACATGTTCCTCGGCCGCGAGCAGGTCAACGGCGGCTTTCTCCTCAACGAGCACAGCATGGAGGAGAAGACCCGCGAGACCCTCGACACGCTGTCGGTCACCACGCTCCAGTCCGTGCGGCAGGCCGTCGCCGGGCTCTCTGGCGGTCAGCGGCAGGCCGTCGCCGTCGCCAAGTCAGTCATGTGGAACTCGAAGCTCGTGATCCTCGACGAGCCGACGGCCGCCCTCGGGGTCGCCCAGACGCGGCAGGTGCTCGATCTCGTCCGGCGACTTGCCGAGCGGGGCCTGGGCGTCGTCTTCATCTCGCACAACCTGCACGACGTGTTCGAGGCCGCCGACCGGATCACGGTCCTGCGCCTCGGCCGGCGGGTCGCGCTGCTCAAGCGCTCTGAGACGACCCAGCAGGAGGTCGTGCACGCCATCACGGCCGGCACGGTGGAGAGCGTCCCGGGGATGGGTGACCGCGAGGCGGCAGAAGCATGACCGACCCGGCTCTGGCGGCCCCCGGACCGGCGCCCGCCCGCGGGCCCGGCGCGGACGAGCCCTCGCCGGACACGCTCCCGGGCTACCTGCGTCTCTGGTTGCAGCGGGTCCGCGCCGGCGAGCTCGGATCGCTCCCGATCGTGTTCGGGCTCGTAATCATCTTCATCACCTTCGGACTCCTCGAGGACAACTTCCTCGATGAGCGCAACTTCACGAACCTCATGCTGCAGATGGCTGCGATCGCCACAATCGCCATCGGGATCGTGTTCGTGCTCCTGATCGCCGAGATCGATCTCTCGGTGGCCTTCGTAAGCGCAGTCGGGGGGGTCGTGATGGCGCTTCTCCTGCGACCCGACAACCCCGGGTGGCCCTGGTGGCTCGCGATCGGGTTCGCGCTGCTCGTCACGACGGCAATCGGCTTCCTCCACGGCCTCGTCATCACGAAGGCGGGCGTGCCCTCGTTCGTCGTCACGCTCGCCGGGCTGCTGACGTGGTCGGGCGTCGTGCTGATCCTCACCACCGAGTACTCGACGGCCGGGATAATCCGGATCCAGAACGAGACCGTCGTCGGAATCGCCAACGACTTCCTGAGCGACATTTGGGGCTGGGTGGTGGGAGGAGTAGTCGTCGCGGGCTTCGGGCTCGCGCAGGTCCGGACGGCGCTCATGCGGCGGGCGCGTGGCTTCGTGGCCAAGCCGCCGCTCCTGATGGTGCTCCAGATCGCGGGAATCGCCGCGATCACGTTCGCCGCCGTCTGGTACGCGAACAAGGACCGGGGCGTGCCCAAGGTGGCGCTCATCCTCGGAATCCTCCTCGTGTTCTGGTCGTTCGTCGCCTCGCGGCTGCGCTTCGGCCGGCATGTCTACGCCGTCGGCGGCAACCCCGAGGCGGCCCGTCGTGCCGGGATCAACGTTGACCGCGTCCGCATCACGGTGTTCATGATCAGCGGGCTCATGGCGGGCGTCGGCGGGATCATGCTCGCGTCCCGGCTTCGCTCCGTCGCCACCAACACCGGCGGCGGCAACCTGCTCCTCCTGGTCATCGCCGCGGCGGTC
>DASQWP010000150.1:0-2270 GCA_035640195.1 Gaiellaceae bacterium
GACCTTCCGGAACTCCGAGCCCTCGCAGCGGCGCCGCCCGAGCGGCGCTCGAACCTGCCTGCTCACGAGAGGAGCCCGCTTGACCGTCTCGACGGAGTACGACCTGCCAGATCTCGGCTGGGACACGTCCTGGGAGGATGCGTTCGAGCCGTACGCTCGACGACAACTGATCCCGGCCAGGGTGGCAGTCCGCCACCACGGCCCCTGCGAGCTCTGGACGGAGCGCGGCTCCGTCGGCGGGCTCCCGTCCGGCAAGCTCACCGACGAAGAGCTTCCCGCCGTCGGCGACTGGGTTGCCGCCAGGCCCATGCCCGGCGAGCGAAAGGCGCTCATCGAGGACGTCCTTCCGCGTCGCTCGGCGTTCACGAGGAAGGAGGCCTGGCGACGCACGGTCGAGCAGGTCGTGGCCGCGAACGTGGACACCGTCTTCCTCATGTCCTCGCTCGACGGCGACCTCAATCCGCGCCGGCTCGAGCGCTACCTCGTGGGCGCCTGGGAGAGCGGCGCCCAGCCGGCGATCGTGCTCACCAAGGCCGATCTGGCGCCGGACCATGCCGACGCCGTGCTCGCGGTCGAGGCGATCGCTTTCGGCGTTCCAGTGCATGTCGTCAGCGGGGTCACCGGCGAGGGGCTCGACGAGCTCGAGCCCTATCTTCGCCGGGGCGCCACCGTGGCTCTCCTCGGCTCCTCCGGGGTGGGAAAGTCGACGCTCGTGAACCGGCTCGCGGGCCGAGAGGTCCTCGCCGTCCGCGAGGTGCGGGCGGACGGCCGCGGCCGCCACACGACCACCCATCGCGAGCTCGTCCTGCTTCCTGAAGGCGGGCTCCTGCTCGACACGCCGGGGATGCGGGAGCTCCAGCTCTGGGCCGGCGAGGATTCCCTCGACGGCACCTTCGAGGACGTCTCCGCGCTCACTTCCGAGTGCCGCTTCAACGACTGTGCGCACGAGAGCGAGCCCGGCTGTGCGATCCGGACGGCCCTCGCCGACGGTTCGCTGCCGGCCGAGCGCTGGGAGAGCTACAGGAAGCTCCAGCGGGAGCTTCGCTCGCTCGAGGTTAGGCGGAGCAAGCGGCTGCAGTCGGAGGAGCGCCACCGTTGGCGGGCGGCGGAGAGGCGCAGGCGCGCCCGGGGCCGGTGAGACCGCCCCCTACAATCAGGACATGGAGGAGCCGGTCGGCCTCACCCTCTCGCTCGAGCCTCTCGACGACCATCTCATCGTCGAGCCCGTCGACGAGGACGTCGAGACCCGCACCGGGCTCATCATCCCGCAGAGCGCGGAGGCCGGCTGCCGGTCGGGCATCGTCACGGCCGTGGGCGCGGACGCGAACGGGATCGATCCCGGCGACAAGGTGCTCTTCCCCAAGGAGGCGGGGTTCGACGTCCGCCTGGGCGGAGTCGCGGTCAAGGTTCTGCGCCGCGGCGATCTCATCGCCCGCGTCCACGACTGATGCGCTCGCGCTACGGGGCGGGCCGGAGCCGCTTCGGCGAGCTGCACCTGCCTGCGCGGGAGGGTCCCCACCCGGTCGCCGTGCTCCTGCACGGCGGCTTCTGGCGGCGGCGCTACGACCTCACGCTGATGGACGGGCTCTGCCGGGACCTGGCCGCTTCCGGCTGGGCAGCCTGGAACCTCGAGTACCGGCGGCTCGGCTTCCTCGCCGGCGGGGGCTGGCCCGAGACCTTCGAGGACGTTGCCGCGGGGGTCGACCACCTGGCGACGCTGCCCGACCTCGACCTCGACCTCGACCTCGACCTCGACACGGTCGCGGCGATCGGCCACTCGGCCGGCGGGCACCTGGCGCTCTGGGCCGCGGCCCGCGAGCGGCCCGATGTTCCGGTGACGCACGTCGTCGCCCAGGCGGCCGTCGCCGACCTCCGCGAGGCTGCCAGGCTCGGGCTCAGCGGCCACGCCGCGGCGAAGCTCCTCGGCGGTGATCCGCGCGCGCGGCCCGAGCGCTACGCGGCGGCGTCGCCCTTCGAGCGCCTCCCGCTCGGCGTGCCCCAGCTCCTGGTGCACGGAGAGGAGGACGGTATCGTCCCCCCGTCGATGAGCCTCCGCTACCACGACGCGGCTCTCGCCGTCGGCGATCCCGTCGAGCTCGTCGTCCTTCCGGCTACCGGTCACTTCGAGCACCTCGACCCGCGCTCGGACGCCTGGGCGGCCGTGAAGGACTGGCTGCCGATGCGCGCATGACCGTCGCTCGCCTCTGGCTCGCTCCCGTGGGGGAAACCATATTTCCCCCACGAGCCCCCTTCTTCGATGCTGATGGGGA
>DASQWP010000151.1:0-2243 GCA_035640195.1 Gaiellaceae bacterium
AAGCCTTCCAACCACCTCGCCGCCCGCATGGGCCGCTGGAGCGCGACCCACCGCAAGACCGCGATCTTCGGCTGGCTCGCCTTCGTGCTCGCCGCGCTCGTGCTCGGTGCCGTGCTCGGCACCGAGAAGCTCGACCCCGCCATGTCCACCGTCGGCGAGTCCGCCCGCGCCGACGCCGTCCTCGCCGACCGGTTCGAGAAGCCGCTCAGCGAGCGCGTGCTCGTCCAACACCCCACGCTCCGAGCCCACGACCCGATGTTCGCAGCGGTCCTGGCGAAGATCGGCCGGAAGCTGGCCGGACTCGACAGCGTCGTCGCCGTACGCGATGCCGTCGTCTCGACCGACGGACGCTCCGCGCTGCTCGAGTTCCGGCTCGCCACCACAGACCAGACGCAGGCCCAGGAAGACGTCCAGCCGATCCTGGACGCCGTCGCCTCGCTCCAGCAGAGCCACCCCGGCTTCACGATCGGCCAGTTCGGCGACGCGAGCGCCGGCAAGCAGCTCGAGGAGGCCTTCGCGGCCGACCTCGAGAAGGCAGCCGTCTTCTCGCTGCCGATCACGCTCGGCATCCTCGTGATCGCGTTCGGGGCGCTCGTCGCCGCCGGGCTGCCGCTCCTCCTCGCACTCTCGGCGGTGCTCGCGACGATGGGCCTACTCGCGATCCCGAGCCAGTTCGTCCCGCTCGACGGGAACATCGACGCGATCGTCCTGCTGATCGGGCTCGCCGTAGGCGTCGACTACTCCCTCTTCTACCTCAAGCGCGCCCGCGAGGAGCGGGCCGCCGGGCGGAGCGAGGGAGCGGCGCTCGAGGCGGCGGCGGCCACCTCCGGCCGTGCCGTCCTCGTCTCGGGGCTAACCGTGATGATCGCGATGGCCGGCATGTTCCTCACGGGCGAGCGGACCTTCGCCGGCTTCGCACTCGCGACGATCCTCGTCGTCGCCGTCGCGGTCCTCGGCTCCCTGACGGTGCTCCCCGCCCTGCTCGCCTGGCTCGGCGACCGGGTCGAGAAGGCGCGCGTTCCCTTCCTGCACCGGCTGCGCCGCAGTGACGGAGAGCCGCGCTTCTGGGGCTGGCTGCTCGGGCACGTGCTCGGGCGGCCGAGGCTGGCGGCGCTCGCCTCTGGTGGCGCTCTGCTCGCCCTCGCCGGCGTCGCCCTCCAGCTGGACACCGTCGTCACCGGCCCGGATACCTACCCGAAGTCCGTTCCGGTGATGGCGACCTACGCGAAGATGCAGGCCGCCTTCCCCGGCGGCCCGATGCCGCTCGCGGTCGTCGTCGAGGCCGAGGACGTCCGCGCTCCGGCAGTCACGCGGGGTATCGAGACGCTGCGGCACGCGGCGCTCGCCACGGGCCGGATGAACGAGCCGATCACCGTCGACGTCAGCCCCGACTCGACGGTAGCGGTCGTCTCGATCCCGGTCGAGGGCGCCGGCACCGACGAGATCTCCTACGCCGCCCTGGACGCACTCCGGGACGACGTCCTGCCGGCCACGCTCGGCGAAGTCGCGGGCACCTCCTACGCGGTCACCGGAAATACGGCCGCCTCGAAGGACTTCGACGACCTGATGGCCTCGACGTCGCCGCTCGTCGTCGCCTTCGTGCTCGTGTTCGCCTTCCTACTCCTGCTCGCCACGTTCCGCTCGCTCGTGATCGCGGTCAAGGCGGTCCTCCTGAATGCGCTTTCCGTCGCGGCCGCCTACGGCGTGCTCGTGCTCGTCTTCCAGCATGGCCTCGGCCAGGGGCTGCTCGGATTCGACTCGACGGGCGGCATCAACCCGATCGTGCCGCTGTTCTTATTCGTGATCCTCTTCGGCCTCTCGATGGACTACCACGTCTTCATCCTGAGCCGGATCCGGGAGGGCTACGACCGCGGCCTCTCGACGGATGCCGCGGTCGCGCAGGGGATCAAGGCGACCGCCGGCGTCGTCACCAGCGCCGCGATCGTCATGGTCGGCGTGTTTGCGATCTTCGCCACCCTCTCGATGCTCTTCCTCAAGCAGTTCGGCGTCGGCCTCGCCGCCGCCGTCCTCATCGACGCCACCATCGTCCGCGCCGTGCTCCTGCCCTCGACCATGAAGCTCCTCGGCGACTGGAACTGGTACCTGCCCCGCTGGCTCGAGTGGCTTCCCCGCCACGACCACGAGCCTCCCGTCCCCGAGCCCATCCCTGTCCCCCAGCCGACCTCCTAGTCACCTACGGGGAGCCCGCAGAGCGCGGGCTCCCCTCCACCTGCTCCGAGGGA
>DASQWP010000152.1:0-4018 GCA_035640195.1 Gaiellaceae bacterium
GGCGACGAGCGCCAGGCCCACGGCGAGAACGAACGCGCGACGCACCTTCACACTCATCTTAGACGCGAGAGCGGTCAAGATTCATCACGCGTGTCGTTCGTCTCTGCCACCCGGCCTCCTTCCGGCCCGTGATCGTCTCGCTCCACGTCGCCTCCGGAGCTCTCGCCGGAGCGCTCGGCGGCTCTCGCAAGCGCGCGCTCGCGCTCGGGCCGCTCGCGCACCTGCTGGGCGACCGCATGCCCCATCACGACATCCCCTCGCGCCGGTTCGAGATCGCCAGCGGGACGGCTGCCCTCCTGCTCCTCGCGGCGCGGCGTGGGCTGCTCGACCCCGCCGTCCTCGGCGCGGTGGCGGCCTCCGTGCCCGACGTCGAGCACGTCTTCCCCTTTCCGCGCCCGGGCGGGCGCAAGCTCTTCCCAAGCCATCGCTTCCACGGCTGGCACCGGCCGGGAGGCGTTCCCGCCTGGGCGCAGCTCCTGGCCGCGGGCGCGATCCTCGGCGCGCTCGCAGCCGGCGAGGCTAGCCGGGCTCCGTAGGCAGATAGACCTCGTCGAGCTCCCCGCCCTCGGCGATGTGCTCGACGATCATGCGGTCGGTCAGCCACTCGACCGGCGCGCGATCGTCGGTGAGCGGCGCCTCGACGCTCGGGACGGCCTCCACGCCTTCCTTGAAGAGCGGGACGAGGGAGGCGACCGCAGGGGGCGCGCCCTCCGCGCGCTGGGCGAGCTCCTCGCGCGCGAGCGGCCGGTCGAGGCCGAGCATGAGCTCGTTGAAGCGCAGGGGCTTCCAGCGCCAGGCTTGCGGGAACGCCGAGAGCAGCGTGCTGCCGATAGCCTCGGAGAGGAGCTCGTCCCCCGGGACAGAGGCCACGTTCAAAGCGACGATCCCGCCCGGGTCGAGGTGTGCCCGGACGGCCTCGAAGAACTCTCTGGTGGCGAGATGGAACGGGATGTACGGCTGGTGATAGGCGTCCACGACGATGATGTCGTAGCGCTCGTCCGTCAGCTCGAGGTAGGGCCGCCCGTCCGCCGTGATGACCTCCAGCGTCGGGTTGTCGTCGAGGCCCATGTAGCGGCGCGCGGCCTCGCTCACCTCTGGGTCGATCTCGACCCCGTCGATCTCGACCTCCGGGTAGAGCTCCCCGAACGCCCGCGCGACCGTGCCGCCGGCGTTTCCGATCACGAGCATGCGCTCGGGCGGCTGGTCGAGGAGGGGCGGGACGAGCAGGAAGGTGTCCCACACCCCGCCCGTCAGGACGCTGTCCGGGTGCCAGAGGGAGTGGACGGCGATGCCCTCGTTGAGATGGAGGGCGCGCGAGCCGTCGCTCCGCTCGACGATCTGGATGTACTGGTACGACGACTCGGTCTCGAAGAGGAGTCCCTCGCTGGCCTTGATCGTGCCCGGCGGGATGAGGAGGAGGGCTGCCGCGGCCAGCGTGAGCAGCTGCCAGCGCAAGCCGAGTAGGAGCGCGGAGGCGAGCACGAGCAGGGCCGCGGATCCCAGCATCGTCCGCTGCGTGCCGAGGAGCGGGATGGTGACGATCGCCGAGAGGAAGGTGCCGACGATGCTGCCCACCGTCGAGAGCGCGTAGAGCCGGCCGGCGACCGTGCCGGCCTCCCCCACGTTCTCGAGCGCCAGGCGGATGGCGAAGGGCGCGACGGCGCCGAGGAGCGTGATGGGCACGGCGAAGAGCGCGAGCGCCGCGAAGAAGGAACCGACCACGGCTCCGACGGAGACGGCATCCAGCCCGCGGACGGCGAGGTCGAGGATCGGGCGGGCGACGAACGGCGTGAGGGCGATCGCCACCGCCGCGACGAGGATCATGCCGCCGAGAAACCGCGGCTCGGGCCTGCGGTCGGCGACCTTCCCGCCCAGCCAGTAGCCCACCGACAGGTAGACGAGGATGAGCCCGATGATGTTCGCCCACACGATCGTCGAGCTCCCGAAGTAGGGGGCGAGCAGGCGCGAGGCGGCGATCTCGGTCGCGAGCGTGCCCGCCCCACCCGTGAACACGACGATCCCGAGCCTGACGCGGCTCAACGTCATGGCGCCCGCGGGAGCGCCGGCGGTTTCCACGGCTGGCACCTGTTCAGGGTGCCAGCCGCAGGCAGACGACGGCGCAGTCGTCCGCGAGGTCGCCGCCCCCGAACGAGCGGCAGTCGGCGAGGATCGCTTCCGCGAGCTGCTGCGCGCCCAGGTGGGCGCGGGCGGCGAGCAGCCGGTGGAGCCGTTCCTCGCCGTAGAGCTCCCCGGCCCGCCGCGCCTCGACGACGCCGTCCGTGAAGAGGACGACGGAGGAGCCCGGCTGGAGACGCAGGCGCTCCGCGGGGTACTCCTGCCCGGTGTCGATCCCGAGCGCGAGCCCGAGCGTCTCGAGCTGGGTCACCCGCCCGTCCGGGGTGACGACGCGCATGGCAGGATGGCCCGCACTCGCGCAGGCAACCTCGCCGCTCGCGGGATCGACGAGGACGTAGAGCATCGTGATGAACTTGCCGAGCTCGATCTCCTCGACCACGACCTCGTTCGCGTTGGCGAGGAAGTCCGAGGGCTCGGGGTGGCTGCGCGCCAGCGCCCGGAAGCTGAACTTTGCCATCGCCATGTCGGCAGCCGCCTGGATGCCCTTGCCGAGCACGTCCCCGATCACCACCGCGAGGCGTCCTTCCTCGAGCGAGAGGAAGTCGTAGACGTCCCCGCCCACATCCACGCGCGCGGCGGACTCGTAGACGTGTCCGACCTCGAGCCCCGGGACCGCGGGGAGCGCTCTGGGCAGGAGCGAGCGCTGCATCGTCTCCGAGAAGTCCTTCTGCTGCTGGTAGAGGCGGGCGTTGTCGATTGCGAGCGCTGCGTGCGCGGTGACGGTCGCGGCGGCGTCGACCGTGTCCTGCGCGAGCGGGCGCGTCGGGTCGAGCGAGACGAGCGTCAGCGTGCCGAGCACCTCCGCGGGCGTGGCAATCGGCAGCATCGCCGCTGTCGAGCCCTGCTGGAGGAAGGGCTCGAGGAGCGTATGCACGTCCCGCATCGCGGGCTCCCCCGCACGCAGCAGCAGCGTGCCCTTCGCGGTCATCAGCCGGCGGACGGGCGGCGTGCTCATGGGGAGCGGGCGGGCGAGAATCGTCTCGGCCGCTGCTCGCACCTTGCGGTCGGCCACGTAGACCGCGCGCGTCTCGAGGACGCCGCCGCGCTCGTCGGGCATCCGGATCGCGGCCGCGTCCAGGTCGAAGAGATCGACCATCGTCTTCACGACGGCGTCCAGCGTCGCCTGGAGCGAGAGGCTCTCGGCGAACGAGTGGGAGATCGCGTAGAGGCCGCGCAGCTGCCGGGCCGCCCGCCGCTCGGACTCGAGCGTCTGCTCGAGGATGCCTCCCAGCTCCTTCGTGCGTTCGTGCAGACGTGCGTTCTGCACGGCGACGGCGAGCTGGCTCGAGAGGGCTACGAGCAGCCCCTCCTCACCCTCGCGGTAGGGTCGCGCTCGAGTCTTGAAGACCGCGAGGCCACCGATCACCTCGTCGTGGACAATGAGCGGGATGAAGACAGCGCGACGGATGCCGCTTTCTTCGAGCACCGGCTCGAGCCCGGAGAGGCGCGGATCGCGCCGCATGTCCTCGATGAAGAGGAAGCCACGGCTGCGGAAGGGCCCGAGCGCGAGCTCCAGCAGCCGCTCTGCCAGGTCGGTGTGCGAGCCCGCGAGCCCGCGGGACGCGGCCGCGGAGAGGCGCTCCCCCTCGCGCAGGTAGACGGCCACGTGGCCGCTGGAGGTCAGCTCTGCGACCCGGTCGACCGCGGTCTCGAGCGTGTGCGCGAGCGAGAGCCGAGCGATCGCCTGGCTGACCACGGCGATGAGCGTCTGCGAGCGCCTGAGCGCGAGCGCGACGAGCCCGACCCGCCGGCTGCGCCGCAGGGCGAGCGCCGCCCGGGCGGCGAAGTGCGAGAGGCGCTCCAGGTCCGGCTCGTGCGACGTCTCTTCGTCGAAGGCGAGCTGAAGTGCCGCGATCGGCGGCTCCCCGAGCGCAAGCGTGTG
>DASQWP010000153.1:0-13397 GCA_035640195.1 Gaiellaceae bacterium
TCGAGAACCTCGACACGATCAAGCGCGTGATCTCCATGCTCCTCGCCATCGTGCTCTGGCCGCTCGTCCTCGCGGGCGTCGACCTGCGGTTCAGATAGAGCAAGCTAGTTGAGGACGTGGCGGGCTGTCGCCCGCACGACCCGGCCGGCCGCCCAGAGCTTCCACCGCTTCACGCGCTCGATCTGGTCGCAGGGCTCGTGCCAGCATTGGTCCCAGCGCCAGGTGATCCACGCGGCAGGGATTCCGGCGCGGCTCATCTCGGCGTGGTCGGACGAGCCCGAGTCCTGGAGATAGCTCGCACGGAACCCGAGTGCCTGGGCGCGCGCGAGGGCGAGGCGCGCGGAGCGGTTGGGCGAGGACTCGATGCCGCGGATGTGGAGTCGCGTGCCCACTCCGACCATGTCGACGGAGATGGCGAAGCGGATCTTGTTCTGCTGCTTCTCAGTCAGGCTGCGCAGGAGCCGGAGCGAGCCGAGATGGTAGGGGGAGCCCGTGACGTGGCGCTCCTCGGCGCCCAGGGCCGCGATCACCACTCCGGGCGTGTTGCGCAAGGCCCGGGCGAGCTCGAGGATCACGCCGATTCCCGACGCGTTGTCGTTGGCGGCGGGGGTGCCGCGGACGCCGTCGATGTGGGCCACGATGAGAACGCGCCGGGGCCGGCTCGTGCGGCCGACGATGTTGCGCGAGCGCTTCCCGTTGGGGAGCCGGAACCCCTGCGTGACGACGTGGTAGCCGAGCCGGTCGAGCCGCCGGTGGACTATTCGGCCCGCCTGACGCTCGTGTCGCCCGCCCGCCGGCCGCTGACCGAGCGCAGCCACCCGCTTCGTCCACGCTTTGGCCGCCTTCCCCGAGAAACCCGCCTCGGCGTCGGGCGCAACGGCCAGCGCGAGGGCGACGGCGAGGCAGGCGAAGGCGACCCCCAATGCCTGACGGCGCATGAGCCGCAGCTTAGCGGGATGCTCGGTTGGTATCTTCGGGGCGTGAGCGAGCAGTTGAAGCAGCTCCTGCGCGTGGCCTTCCCAGGCGCGCGCGAGCTCGCCGTCGTCGACCGGACCGGCGGCGGCGACCACTTCCACGTGACGGTGGTCGACCCGCTCTTCGACGGCCTCTCGCTCGTAGACCAGCACCGCCTCGTCTACACCGCGCTCGACGAGCCGATGCGGGACGGCACCATCCACGAGCTGCGAATCACGACCAGGAGCCAGACATGAGCGATCTGAGAGACAAGATCCAGCAGACGATCGAGAGCGAGCCGGTGGTCGCCTTCATCAAGGGGACGCACGAGCAGGCCTACTGCGGCAACTCGGCCCGGGCGCTGGATGCCCTGCGCGCCGTAGGAGCGTCGTTCACGGCCGTCGACGTCCTGCCCGACCCGCACATCCGCCAGGAGCTCTCGGCGCTCTCGAGCTGGCCGACGATCCCGCAGGTCTTCGTCGGCGGCGAGCTCGTCGGCGGCGCCGACATCGTCCAGGAGCTGGCCGCCACGGGCGAGCTGGAGGCGAAGCTGAACGAGAAGCTGGGGGAGTCCTGGCGGCGGCCCGGCGAGGAACGCACGCAGGCTGTCAGCGAGGGGAGCGGCTTTCGACTCCTGCCAGGATCTCCCGGATAGCCTGGTGGCTCTCCTCGTTCGGCGACTCGCTGATCACAGTAGCCGGACGGTCGAAGCGCGCCAAGGCGTCCCGGAGCGGCTCCGCCCGTAGCGTTCCCTCGCCGTACGAGAGGTGCTTGGTCTCGTTGCGGTTCGCGTAGGCGATGTCGGAGAAGTGGACGTGGAAGGGCGCGCCCGTCTCGAGCAGCCGGTCCGCCTGCGCGAGCACGTCCGCGAAGGCCTCCACTTCGAGGAAGCCGCCGTCGGTGACCGCGTGGAGGTGGGCGAAGTCGAGCACGGGCCGCACCCAGTCGAGGCGGGCGGAGAGCCAGAAGACGTCCTCCGCCGTTCCCAGCTCGCGCACACGCCCCATGATCTCGACGCCGAACGGAACCGCGCGGCCCTTGCCCTCGAGGCGCTCGCGGAGCTCGCCCAGCTGCTCGGCGACGTCGCGCAGCGCCGCCTCGCGCTCGCGCCCGAGCAGGAAGCCGGGGTGGAAGACGACGAGCTCGGCGCCGCAGGCGACGGCGATGCCGGCGGTGTGGTCGAGCATCCCGGTCGCCATGCGGTACTTCTTGTCCCGCTCGACGTGCCCCATGAAGCCGGCGATGGGAGCGTGCACGGAAAGCGCGATAGCCGCCTCCCGGGCGAGCTCGCCGAAGCGCTCGGCCCACGCGTAGTCCATCCAGAAGCCGCCCTCGAAGTCGATCTCGCAGGCCCAGTACCCGCGCTCGCGGAGGAGCTCCACGGCCGCCTCCGGGCTCTCCCGGCTGGGGACGCGGGCGACGCCGACGCGGATCTCACCCATGCCGCCAGCCTATAGCCCGCCGGCCGGGTGTCCCGCTCGGCCATGTCCGGGGCCAGGCCCCGGACATGTCCCGTCTGGCCGTCGTCTGCGGGGCTCCGTCCGATGTGCTCGGTACGTTCCCTCCATGGGTAAGCGACCGACGCGGATCGAGCTCCTCGAGCTGGACATCGACCTCCGCCTAGCCGACCTCTGGAGCGAGGCGTGCGGCGTGAGCGAGTGGAACCTCGAGGTGGTCGCGGCGTTCCTGCGGGCGGCGTACGGCAAGGGCTACTGCGACGCCCTCACCGAGGACGCCCCGGGGAGCCTCTGCCGCGACCACGGCTACCGCATCCCCGAGCGCCGGCAGATCGCGCCTGCCACGGAGTAGCACGACGGCCCACCGGTAAACTCGGAGCGTGGCCAAGCGGCGCAGTCCCGCGCGCCTAGTCGTCGCGCTCTCGATCGCGGCGGTCCTCGCCGTCTTCCTGCTCTACACGAGCTTCGCAGGCGGTGCGACGCCGTCGCTGCGCCCGAGCCAGCTCGCCGACCATCCCGGTGAGGTGAGCCTCGCCGGCCGCGTCGTGGGGCCGGTGGAGGGAGACGCCCGCGGGAGCGGCCTCCGCTTCACGCTCCGCGACATCGACGGGACGGCGACCGTGCCGGTCGTCTACACGGGGTCCGTGCCCGATCTCTTCCAGGTCGGACGCCACGTCTACATGCGGGGCGAGCTCCGAAACGGGCTCTTCGTCGCCGAGAAGGACTCGCTCGTGACGAAGTGCCCGTCGAAGTACGAGCCCAAGGAGTCGTAGCGTGCCCGAGCTCGGCCGGGCCGCGCTTGTCGCCGCCCTCGGGCTGATCCTCTATGCGGTCGTCGCGGGCGGGTATGCGGCTCTTCGCGGGCGCCGGCGCCTGCTCGACTCCGCCGCGAACGCGCTCGTCGCCGCGTTCGCCGCGGCCGGGATCGCCTCGCTCGTCCTCTTCGCCGCGCTCGCGGCGAGGGACTTCTCCTTCGAGTACGTCGCCCGCTCGACGAGCCGGGAGCTGCCCATGGGCTACACGCTCGCGGCGTTCTGGAGCGGCCAGGCCGGCTCGCTCCTCCTCTGGCTCCTCGTCCTCACGGGGTCCGCCTCCGCGGCGATCGCCCTCAACCGCGGCCTCGTTCGCGACGTGCTCCCGTGGGCCGTTCCGATCCTCGGAGCGGTCGCGGCCTTCTTCGCCATCCTGCTCGTCTTCGTCGCCAGCCCCTTCGCCACGCAGGCGGCGCCGGCGGACGGCGCCGGCATGAACCCGAGCCTCCAGAACCCTTACATGATGATCCACCCACCGATGCTCTACCTCGGCTACGTGGGGCTGACGGTTCCGTTCGCCTTCGCCATGGCGGCGCTCGCGTCCAAACGGACGGACGAGCGCTGGATCGTGGCCACCCGCCGCTGGACGCTCGCCGCCTGGACCTTCCTCGGCTTCGGGATCCTGCTCGGTGCCAAGTGGGCGTACGAGGAGGTGGGCTGGGGCGGCTGGTATGCGTGGGACCCGGTCGAGAACGCGGCCCTGATGCCTTGGCTCGTGGCCACCGCCTTCCTCCACTCGGTGATGGTGCAGGAGAAGAAGAACATGCTGCGCGTCTGGAACGTCGTCCTCGTCGCGGGTGCGTTCGGCCTCTCCCTCTTCGGCACCTTCCTCACGCGGAGCGGGGTCATCAACTCGATCCACAGCTTCACGCAAGGCCCGATCGGGCTCTGGTTCCTCGGCTTCATCGCGGTCGTCGTAGCCGCCTCGACGGCGCTCATCCTCGCGCGCATGTCGCACCTGAGATCGCGCACTCGCCTGGAGTCGCTCGTCTCCCGTGAGGCGGCCTTCCTCTACAACAACCTCTTCCTCGTCGCCTTTGCGCTCACCGTCCTCTGGGGCGTCGTCTACCCGCTCGTCTCCGAGGCGGTGCGCGGCGTCGCGGTCACCGTCGGCGCGCCCTACTACGACTTCTTCGCCGTCGTCTTCGGCCTGCCGGTCGTCCTCCTCATGGGGATCGGGCCGCTCGTCGCCTGGCGGCGCGCGTCGCTCCGCTCGCTCGGCGCCTCGCTCCTGTGGCCGGCCGGGATCGCGCTCGCGGCGGGTTCCGCGCTGCTCGTCTGGGGGGCGGGCTCGAGCCCCGCCGGGCTCGTCGGCTACACGTTCGGCGCCTTCGTGCTGGCCGCGATCGTGCTCGAGTTCGCTCGGGGAACGCGCGCGCGCAAGGGCCTCGAAAAGGGTGGATGGCTGGCCGCGTTCACCAGCCTCGTCGCCCGCAACCGGCGCCGCTACGGCGGCTACGTCGTGCACGCCTCGATCGTCCTCCTGCTCATCGGAGCGATCGGGATCGGCGGCTTCTCGACGACGAGGGAAGCGAGGCTCGCGCCGGGCGAGTCGCTCGCCGTCGGGGGGTACCGGGTGGAGCTCCTCGGCGCCGACGAGCGCCGGGGCGCGAACGCGCAGGAGCTCCGCGCCAACCTGGCCGTCTACCGCGGCGACGAGCGCGTCGGCACGATCGCCGCCGGCAAGAACCGCTATCTCGCCGAGGAGCAGACCTCGAACGAGGTCGCCATCCGGACGGACTGGCTGCGCGGGGAGGACCTCTTCGTCATCGGCGACCGGTTCTTCGAGAACGGCTCCGTCTACCTCAAGGTTTTCGTGAACCCCCTCGTCAACCTCATCTGGCTGGCCGGGTTCGTCTTCGTCGCCGGCGCGCTCGTCGCCATGTGGCCCGACGCCCGCGAGCAGCGCCGTCTCGCAGGCCGCCTCGCGATCGCGCGCGCCTGAGGCGCCTGCCGTGGAAGCCGTCGCGCTCATCCTCGCCGCGCTGCTCACGGGCGCTCTCGTCCTCTTCGTGGCACGTCCGTTCCTGCGCGACGCGGAGACCCCGGACGAGCGCCTGGAGGACGCCGACCCGGCCGCGGCCGAGCGGCTGGCCTTGCTGGAGGAGCGCGACCGTGCCCTCGCCGCCCTCAAGGAGCTCGAGTTCGACCACAGGACCGGCAAGGTCTCTGACGACGACTACCGGGAGCTCGTAGGCCCCCTTCGCCGCGAGGCGGCGCACGCGCTGCGTGCTCTCGAGAGTAAAGAGGCCGGGAAAGGGGAACCAGTGCGGACGAATGTCCGCAGTTGAATGTGCCAACTGCGGCTCGCGCGTACCCGAAGCGAGTCGCTTCTGCTCCGAGTGCGGCCGGCCCCTCGCCGACGCTGCCCAGACGGCGGCCTACGACGTGCCCCGGCGGCGCAGCTGGTTTCCCGACCCTCTCGTCGTGGTCGCCGTCCTCGTCGGCGTCGGGGCCGTCATCCTCTTCGTGGGCGGTGAGTGGGTCTGGGGGCTGGTCGTGCTCCTCCTGGCCGTGGTCGTCTTCCTCGCCGGGCGTGAGACGGAGCGCAGAGCCGCCCGTCGGCGGCTCGCCTCGATGGGAGCACGCTTCTCCGCACACCGCGGCGTCTTCACGGCCCGCTCCCGCGGCCAGCTCGAGCTCTTCCGCGCGCGCAGGGAGATGGCCGAGCTCGAGGCCGAGCTGGGTCGCTGGTACGCCGAGCTCGGGCGTGCGGTGTTCGAAGAGGACGAAACGGGCGGCGAGGCCGCGAAGAACGCGCTCGGCGGCCTGACCGAGCGCATCCGAACGAAGGAGGCCGAGATTCACACCTTGATCGAACAGACCGACGAGCGCGTCCGCCGCGCACAGTCGGGCGTCGCCGTCACCGAGAAGATGGAGTCGCCGCCGGAGCCGGCCCGCATTCCCGAGCCCTGGCCCCCGCCTGACGAGGGCGATCCGCCCGAGCCTGCCCGCGTGCCGGAGCCCACCCCGGATGCGCCGCCACCGGAGCCCGAGCGGCCCCCGACGCCGCAGGGAAAGCGCCGCGCGAAGCGCGCATCGTAGGTCTTCCGCCAGCAAAATCCCTCCATTTCGTGTAGAAAACGGTCTCTCAGGAGGCCGAAACCCCCCGTCCGGGGCGCAGGTACGTCCGCGTCCCCGGCGAAACTCTCGCCCAGGTGCACGAGGCACGCCGCATCCGTCTGCTCGCAACCGTCCTCGGTGCGGCTCTCGTCCTCGGCGTCCCGTCCGCTCTCGCGCAGTCCCTCTCGGACCGGAAGGCCGAGGTCGAAAGGAGCATCTCGGGCCTCCGCGAGGACATCGAGGCCGCCAGGGCCCAGGAAGGCGTGCTCTCGACCGACATCGAGGCGGCAAGCACGCGGATCGACGCCTTGGCGGGAGACATCGACGGCCTCGCGCAGCAGATCGCCGTGCTCGAGCAGGAGCTGGCCGAGCACCGCGCACGCCTCGCCGAGCTCGAGGACCTCTTCGAGCGCCAGACCGCCGACCTCGAGCACCTGAAGCGTCAGTACGCCACGGCCCAGCGCCTCCTCGAGGAGCGCCTGGTCGACCTCTACCAGCAAGGGCAGGAGGACTCGATCGGGATCCTCCTCCAGGTGCAGAGCCTCACCGATCTGCTCGAGCAGATCGAGTACTTCGACGACATCGGGCGCCAGGATCGCGCCATCTCGGACAGCCTCAAGCGTCTCAAGGGCGAGATGCGCGTCGCCCGCGAGAAGACCGCGGCCACCAAGGCGAAGGTGGCCGACGCGACTGCCGTGATCGCGGACAAGACGGCCGAGCAGATCGCCGCGCGCGAGGCCCTCGTCGCGGAGCAACAGGCCCTCGACGCGGCCCGAGCGGACAAGCAGGGCCTGCTGGCGAGCACGAGGGAGCACCGTCACGAGGCGGAGGAGGATCTCGAGGCGATGCAGGCTGCGAGCGCCTCGCTCGCGGCCAGGATTCGCGCCGCGCAGGCTGCCGCCGCTGCCGCTGCCCAGAGCGCGCCCTCGAGCGGAAGCTCGAGCGGCGGCACGAGCGGAAGCGGCGTCTCCGCGAGCGGCTTCATCTGGCCGGTCAGCGGGGTCGTCACCAGCGGTTTCGGCTGGCGCTGGGGGCGGATGCACGAGGGCATCGACATCTCCGCCCCGGCCGGTACGCAGATCCGCGCCGTCGCCGCGGGCACGATCATCTTCTCCGGCTGGATGGGCGGCTACGGGCAGCTGACAGTCATCGACCACGGGAACGGCCTCTCCACCGCGTACGCCCACCAGTCGGCCGTCTACGTCGGCGGCGGCTCGGTCTCCCAGGGGACGGTGATCGGCGCAGTGGGCTGCACAGGCAGCTGCACGGGCAACCACCTCCACTTCGAGGTGCGTGTCAACGGGTCGGCGGTCGATCCGATGGGCTACCTCTAGCCCCCAGACACACCTCGTCAGACGAAGATCGCCACGAGCACGACGGCGATGACGACCGCCAGGGCCACCCAGGCCCACCAGAGCGTGCGGAACGCACGCCGCTCGCCGGGGCGCGGACCGGGCTCCGGGGTATACGGGTCCTCGGGCGGCGGCGGTGGCGTGGTGACGTCGCGCTCTCGCTCCATGGGCACATCGTCCCCGCGTGGCGGCGAGGGGAAACGCCTAGCCTAGGAGGGATTGGCGCTAGCCGGCGGCGAGCACGTGGATGTCTCGCAGGCCTCGGAAGCGCTCGCCGACGTGGAAGCCGTACCCGACGTAGAACTCGTCCGGCACCGTGAAGCCCACGTAGCGGATGGGCAGGTCGTCGACGAGCCGGCGGTAAGGGCGGTCGAGCAACGTGCAGACGGCGATGTCGCGGGGCTCCCGCAGGAGCAGGGTCTTCACGACGTAGTTGAGGGTGAGGCCCGTGTCGACGACGTTCTCGACCAGCACGAGGTCACGCCCGCCGATCGCGAGGTCCAGGTCCTTGATGAGGCGGATGCGCGAGCGGCCGCCGAGGCTGCCGTCGTAGCCGGCGAGGACGAGGAAGTCGAGCGCGTGGGGGACCGGCAGCGCCCGTGAGAGATCGGCCGCGAACACGAACGCACCCTTCAGGATCGTCACGAGCACGGGCTCCCGGCCCGCGTAGTCGCGGGCCAACTGCTCGCCGAGCTCGGCTACACGGGCGCCGATCTCCTCCGCAGAGAGGTAGATCTCGCCGGGACGTGGGTCGCCGGCGCCTGTTATGAGGCGAGGTTCAGGCCGTATTTCTGGGCTAGGCGCTCGAAGTCGCGCTTCGTGAAGAGCTTGATCTTGACGTTCGGATAGCGCTCGCGGAGCTTGCGGATCTTCCGGTTCTTGCGGGTGATGAGCGACTGCTTCATCACCGTCACCTCGAGATAGACGTCCTGCTCGGGGAGGTAGAAGTCGGGCGTGAACGCCTCCAGCACCCGCCCTTCCTCGTCTTCTTCGAGGACGAACGAGCGCGGCTCGTACTCCCAGCGGATCCCATGGAAGTCGAGGATACGGGCGCACTCCGCCTCCGCTTCGTTGACGAAGGGGGGGTCGACGCCGGAAACTGCCTGGAAATCACCACTTTCTAGGCGCATCCACTCTCAACGGTAGCAGTCACTTCGGACAACCCCGCACTACAATCCGAGAAGGTCGCCGGCTGTCGGACAGGGGAAAGGCTCGGGTGTTCCGGATCGCTCACATCTCGGATCTCCACTGCGGATCCCCGTACTTCGTGCCCAACCTCGCAGATCGGGCGATCATGGAGATCAACGAGCTCGAGCCGGAGATCGTCGTCTGCTCGGGCGACCTGACCGCGTTCGGCTTCCAGCAGGAATACGGGGAGGCGAAGGCCTACCTCGACCGGATCGAGTGCGAGAAGCTCGTGGTCATCCCGGGCAACCACGACTCGCGCAATGTCGGCTACATCCACTTCGAGGAGCAGTTCGGCGAGCGGAACCAGGTCGTGCAGGAGAACGGCGTCACCGTGGTCGCCGTCGACTCCACCGAGCCCGACCTCGACCACGGCGTCATCGGCCGCGGGCGCTACCGCTGGATCGAGGAACAGTTCCAGGCGCCGGCCGACTTCCGCATCTTCGTCCTCCACCACCACCTGCTCCCCGTGCCCGGCACCGGCCGGGAGCGCAACGTCGTGTACGACGCGAGCGACGTCCTCGAGGTGCTCCAGCACTGCGGCGTCAACCTCGTCCTCTCCGGCCACAAGCACGTGCCCTACGCGTGGCGACTCGAGAACCTCTTCATCGTCAACGCCGGAACCGTCTCGACGCTGCGCCTGAGGGGCAAGACGCGTGCCTGCTACAACGTCGTCGAGATCGAGAACCGGCACGTGAGCGTGTGGCGCAAGTACCCGTTTCACGGCCAGGAGCGGATCATCCAGTTCTCGGCGGACACGCTCGAGTACGAGAAGTACACCGCCCGCATCGAGACGGAGGTCACGCAGCGAACGTGAGAGCCCTGGCGCTCGTCGACGGCGAGCACTACCCCGAGGTCGTGCGCGCCGCCTTCGCGGAGCTTCCCTACGAGGTGGTCGGCGCGGTCCTTCTCGGCGGCGGGGAGAAGCTGCGCGAGCCGCCCGACTACGGCGTGCCGCTCCATGCCGACCTCGCCGAGGGGCTCGCGGCGGCGGGGGCGGACGTGGTCGTCGACCTCTCCGACGAGCCGGTCGTCGATCCGCGCACGCGCTTCCGCCTTGCCTCGCGCACGCTGGCGACCGGGCTTCCGTACGAGGGCGCCGACTTCCGCTTCGAGCCGGTGCCGTTCGCGCCGCTCGACGTGCCGGCGCTCGCAGTGATCGGCTCGGGAAAGCGCGTGGGGAAGACGGCGGTCGCGGGGCACGTGGCCCGCTTGCTCGCGCGGACGCATGAAATCGTCGTGGTCGCCATGGGGCGCGGCGGGCCGCCCGCTCCGGTCGTCATGGAGGCCTCGCCAACGGTCGAGGACTTGCTCGGTCTCTCCCGGTCCGGCTCGCACGCGGCCTCGGACTACCTCGAGGACGCGGCGCTCGCCGGCGTCGTCACCGTCGGGGCGCGCCGCTGCGGCGGGGGCCTCGCCGGGCGGCCGTTCTTCTCCAACGTGGAGGAGGCGGCGCGCCTCGCCGCTTCCCTGGAGCCCGACCTCGTGCTCCTGGAAGGGAGTGGAGCGGCGATCCCGCCTGTGGAGGCCGGCCGCCGGATCCTCGTGGCGGGCGCGCACCAGGATCCGGAGGTCGTCGCCGGCTACCTGGGCGCCTATCGCCTCCTCATCTCGGACCTCGTCCTCCTGACGATGTGCGAGGAGCCTCTCGCCACTCCGGAGGGCGTGGCAGCGCTTTCCGCCGCCGTCGGCGAGGTCACCGACGTCCCCGTGATCCCCACCGTCCTGCGCCCGCGACCCGTGGAGCCGGTCACCGGGCGCCGCGTCGCCGTCTTCACGACGGCGCCGGCCGCGATCCACGCTCGCCTCAGCGAGCACCTCGAGCGCGAGCACGGCGCCCAGGTGACCCTCCTCTCCGGGAGCCTCGCGCGCCGGGAGGACCTGCGCAGGGAGCTCGACTCGCGCGCGGCGCGCGATGCGGAGACGTACCTGGTCGAGATCAAGGCAGCTGCGATCGACGTCGTGGCCGAGGTCGCGTCCGAGCGGGGAATCCCCGTGGTCTTCGCCGACAACGAAGTCCTTCCCGTCGATCCCGAGGCGGACCTCGACGGGCAGATCGAGGCGCTCGCGGAGGCGGCAGTCGCGGAGAGGGTCCCGGCATGAGCGTCGCTCGCCTTCGGCTCGCTCCGGTGGGGGAAACCATGTTTCCCCCACGCGCCCCCTTCTTCGATGCTGTGGGGGAACCTCCCGGTTCCCCCACACCCCTTCCACCTGCTCATTGGCCAGAGGCTGGCCAATGAGCAGCCGCGATCGGCGTCCACCCGAGGCCGTCGTCTCCTCCGAGGCGACGCTTCCGTACTCGAAGGGGCTCATGGCCAGGACGCTGATGGCGACCGGGTTGGGCCCCGAGCGCGCCTACGAGCTTGCGCGCCTGGTCGAGCGCGAGCTCCGACGAGGCCGGGAGCGCGGGACCGCGACCGCCGAGCGCGTCTTCGACGTGGCCGCGGAGGTCGTCGGGCAGCACGAGGGCGACGCCGCCGTCCGCGCCCTCCGGCGCCTCCAGGCGCTGCGGGAGCTCGATCTGCCGCTCGTCCTGCTGATCGGCGGGGCCACCGGTACCGGGAAGTCGACGGTCGTGACCGAGGTGGCCCATCGCCTCGGGATCACGCGCGTGACCTCGACGGACATCGTCCGCCAGACCATGCGCGCCTTCTTCTCGCGCAAGTTCATGCCCTCGATCCACTACTCGAGCTTCGAGGCCGGGCCTGCCGTCGAGGTGCCGGAGGGAGAGGACGCGAACCCAGCGCTCATCGGCTTCCTCGAGCAGACGCGGAACGTGCTCGTCGGCGTGCGCGCGGTCATCGGGAGGGCGCTCGAGGAAGGGCACTCGCTCGCTCTCGAGGGCGTGCACCTCGTCCCCGGCGCGCTTCCGCGTTCCTACGACGGCGCCGTCGTCTGCCAGTGCATCCTCGCCATCGAGGACGAGGACGAGCACGCCCGCCACTTCTGGATCCGCGAATCGGCCTCCGAGGGCCTGCGCCCGATGGAGAAGTACGTCGGCGCGCTCCCCGACATCCGCAGGATCCAGGACTACCTGGTCGAGAGGGCCGAGCGGGCAGGCGTCCCGGTCGTCGAGAACACGCACATGGAGAGCGCGGTCGACGAGGTGATCAACCTCGTGCTCGGCAAGGTCGAGCGGGCGCAGGACCAGACGCGCGCGTGAGCTCGATCGAGCGCCTCTGCAATTGCGTGGCATACGCGGGCGCGACGGAACACGCGGCCCTGGCGAGCGCCCGCTGGCTCGGCCGAGGCGACGTGCGCGGGGCCGAGGAGTCGGCTTCGACCGCGATGCGCGGCGCGCTGGCCGAGCTTCCGATCGCGGGGCGGATCGTCGTCGGCGGCGACGAGGCCGACGATCCACTCGCCCTCGACACGGTCGTCGGCAACGGGGGCACCGACGTCGACCTGGCCGTCGACCCGCTGGAGGGCCGGAGCGTGGTCGCCCGCGGGGATTACGGGGCGATGGCGATGATCGCCGTGGGCGAGGCGGGAAGCTTCCCGCGCCTGCCGCAGATGTACATGCGCAAGATGGCGGTCGGCCCCGTCGCGCGCGGCAAGATCGATCTCAACCGGCCGGTGGCGGACAACATCCGCGCCATCGCGGACGCGTTCGGCCGCAACCCGGAGGACATCACGACGATCGTCCTGGACCGCCCGCGCCATCACGACCTCGTCGAGGAGATCCGCGCCGGCGGCTCGCGCATCAAGCTGATCCAGGACGGCGACGTGACCGCCTCCATCACGGCGGCGATCCGCGGCACCAACGACCACTTCGCCATCGGCATCGGAGGGGCGCGCCAGGCGGTGCTCGCCGCGGCGGCGCTCCGGTGCCTGGGCGGGGAGCTCCAGGCGCAGCTCTGGCCCACCACCCGCGGCGAGATCGAGCAGGCGGCCGAGTACGGGATCGACGACGTCTACAAGGTCTTCACCACCGACGAGCTCGCCCCGGGCGACGTGATCGTGGCCGCCACGGGCGTTACGAACGGCGACCTCCTGCGCGGGGTTCGCTACCTGGCCGACAGCGCGCGCACGCACTCGATCGTCATGTGCACGCGGCACAACTGGGTGCGCTTCGTCGACGGGATCCACTTCTTCGCCCGCGAGCGGCGCGAAGAGGTGCGCCTGCTCGGATAGTCTGGAGGCATGCCAACACGCGAAGACGTCTTCGAGGCGCTGCGGGTCGTCGAGGACCCGGAGCTCGGCATGGACATCGTCGAGCTGGGGCTTCTCTACGACGCCGAGGTCGAGGACTCGAAGGTGCACGTCACCTTCACGCTCACCTCCATGGGCTGCCCGGTCGGGCCGATGATCGAGCAGCAGATCCGGGAGACTGTCGAGGGCATGGAGGGTGTCCAGGAGGTCGACGCGGAGCTGACGTGGGACCCGCCCTGGTCGCCGGAGAAGATGTCCGACGACGCCAAGTTCATCCTCGGCTTTTAACAGCAAGGGGGAAACCGGGTTTCCCCCTTGGAACCCCCTCCTTAATCCGCTGACTCCGGCCGTGGCCGCCCGCGCCGGCGCGTGTCGGGCGCGGCGGCGAAGCCCCTGAATCGGGGACGCGGCGGCCCGCCGAC
>DASQWP010000154.1:0-13399 GCA_035640195.1 Gaiellaceae bacterium
TTGGGCGCCAGGGGGATCGGGGGAGCCCTGCGCGTCGGAGGTCGGCGAGACCGTCAACGCCCCGGTCTACGTGACCCGGACGCCGGGCTCGTCCAACCGGGCCGTGGTCACGCTCACGGCGACGTCCGAGAGCGACCCCTCTCAGACGGAAGGGCGACCTGCAACCTCAAGATCAGCGACCTGAACCTGCAATAGACGGCACGACCGGGCCCCGCTCGACGGGCGGGGCCCGGTCGGCCCACTCTCTCCACGGTCGGCGCGTCTTCGGCGCGGATTGGCCGCCTAGCTTCCGGAGGGGGTATGGGCGCCGGCTTCCTCGATCTCCTGCTCCCCGAGCGCTGCGTCGCCTGCCGGATGGAGGGAGGGCTTCTGTGCGGCGAGTGCCGCGCCGGGCTTCTCCGGCTCGGCGGGACGCTCTGCGCTCGCTGCGGCGCGCCCACGGCCTGGCCGGTCGAACGCTGCGGCGAGTGCACCGGCCGGCGACTTCCGTTCACCTCCGCCCGGGCGGCCGTCGCGTACGACAATGGTGCGCGTGCGCTCGTCGGGGCCTGGAAGGAGCGCGGCCTCGGCCGGATCGCAAGGCTCGCCGCCGAGCTCGTCGTGGAGGTCGTCCCGCCGCCGCGCGCCGAGGCGCTGACCTGGATTCCGGGCGACGCCGACCGCAGCCGCTGGCGAGGCGTCAACACGGCGGAGGCGCTCGCGCGCGAGCTCGGCGCCCGCTGGGATCTCCCGGCGGGGTCGATGCTCAGGCGCACCCGGCCTGTTTCCCGGCAGCGGGGATTACCACGCTCGGCGCGAAGGAAGAACGTCCAAGGCGCCTTGTCCGCCACGACTGCGCCAGCAGTCGTGGCGGTGATAGACGACGTCTACACGACCGGCGCGACCGCCGCGGAGGCCTCGGCGGCGCTCAAGCGCTCGGGCGCCGGCGCGGTCCACGTCGTCACGTTCGCCCGGGCCGTCCGGCGGTGATTCGCGCCGCCTCAGTTGCGGTAGATTGACCTCACCCGACGAGGAGGGTCTCGTGAGACTTCAGGTCAAGGGCAAGAACGTCGAAGTGAGCGACTCCCTGAAGACCTACGCCCAGGAGAAGCTCGGGAAGCTCGACAAGCATCTGCACGACGCCGCCCGCCTCGAGCTCGAGCTTGCAGTCGAGCGAAACCCGTCCATCTCCGAGAACCAGATCGCCGAGGCGACCGTGTGGACCAAGGGGCCGGTCATGCGCGCCCGCGAGAGCTCGACGGACATGCGGGCGTCGATCGACCTCCTGGTGGCGAAGCTCGAGCGACAGGCGCGCCGCTATCGCGACAAGCGCCGCCGCGGCCCCAACAACCGCAACCACGGGGCGACGCCGGAGCCCGAGACGCGCCCGGTCGTCCCCGACGAGGAGCACCCGGTCATCGTCAAGACCAAGCAGTTCGCAGTGAAGCCGATGGGCCCGGAGGAGGCCGTTCTCCAGCTCGAGCTCATCGGGCACGACTTCTTCGTCTTCCAGAACGCCGAGACGGACGGCGTCAACGTCGTCTACCGGCGCCGCGACGGCAACTACGGCCTCATCGAGCCGCAGATCACCTGAGCACCTTTTGAGCCTCGACGACATCGGCGACCCGCGCGCCTTCCGCTGGGTCGAGAGCGGCGTCTCCGGGCTCTCGCGGCCCCGCGAGTGGGACGCGTCCGCCTTCGTCGAGGTGAGGGCCCTCGCGGCGGCGGGAGTCGGTGAGCTCGAGTTCGCCGTCCTCGCCGACGGCGCAATTGCGGGCGACGCTCCGCCCGAGGCCGTTTCCGAGCTCACGGACGAGCTCGGGCTCCAGCCCCCGTACGCCGTCCGCGCGGTGCGCCGCGGACGGCTCGAGTGGGCCGTGGCCGGCCGCGCGCTCCGGTCGGAGCCGCTCGCGCTCGCCCTCCCCGCGGGGATCTCGTCGCTCGAGGTCGTCGTTCCCCCGGACGGAGGCCGCTCGGTGCTCGTCGACGGCGAGGAGGCGTTGTCGGTCGATCCGGCCTGGGAGACCGCCGCCGAGGAGCTCGAGAAACGTGGCCGGAAGCGCTTTCAGTCCTTCGTCGCGCGTGCCGATAGGGTGGGGGAGGACCGGTGGGAGCTGACCGTCGACCCTCTCTGATCCCGACCGCTAACCTGACCTGATGCCCCAGAACTACGGCGCTCTCGAGAAGGTCCTGCGCGTCGGCGAGGGCCGCCGCCTCAAGCGCCTCGCCGGGCAGGCGGACTACGTCGCCACGCTCGAGCCGGACTTCGAGCGTCTCTCGGACGCGGAGCTGGCGGCGAAGACCGTCGAGTTCAAACAGCGTCTCGGGAACGGCGAGGACCTCGACGAGCTCGTCTTCGAGGCCTTCGCCGCGGTTCGCGAGGCGGCCAGGCGCTCCGTCGGGATGCGGCCCTTCGACGTGCAGGTGATGGGCGCGATCGTCCTCCACGAAGGCGACATCGCCGAGATGAAGACCGGCGAGGGGAAGACGCTCGTGGCGACGATGCCGCTCTACCTGAACGCGCTCCTGGAGCAGGGCGTCCACCTCGTCACCGTCAACGACTACCTGGCGAGGCGCGACGCGGAGTGGATGGGGCCCGTCTACGAGAAGCTCGGCCTGCGGGCCGCGTTCATCCGCAACATGATGCCCTTCGCGGAGCGCAAGGAGGCGTATGCCGCCGACGTCACCTACGGCACCAACTCCGAGTTCGGCTTCGACTACCTGCGCGACAACATGGCCACCGCGCTCGAGGGGACGGTGCAGCGCAGCCACGTCTACGGGATCGTCGACGAGGTCGACTCGATCCTGATCGACGAGGCGCGCACGCCGCTCATCATCTCGGGCGAGCCGGAGACGGCCGCGCGCACGTACTACGACTTCGCGCGCATCGTGCGGACGCTGGAGGGGGTGCCGGCCAAGTTCGTGCCCAAGGGCCTGCCGAAGTCCGAGGACGACGCCGACTACGAGTACGACGAGAAGTTCAAGACCGTCTCGCCCCGTGAGACCGCGATCGAAGCCGTGGAGGACGCGCTCAAGATCGAGAACCTCTACGACCCGCGCAACGCCCAGCTCGTGAACCACCTCATCCAGGCTCTCAAGGCGCAGTCGCTCTATCAGAAGGACGTGGACTACGTCGTGCAGGACGGCGAGGTGAAGATCGTCGACGAGTTCACCGGCCGCATCATGGAGGGGCGTCGCTGGTCGGAGGGCCTCCACCAGGCGGTCGAGGCGAAGGAGGGCGTCGCCATCCGCGAGGAGCACGTCACCCTCGCGACGATCACGCTCCAGAACTACTTCCGCCTGTACGAGAAGCTCGCCGGCATGACGGGTACGGCGAAGACGGAGGAGAAGGAGTTCCAGGAGATCTACGACCTCTCGGTCGTCGAGATCCCCACGAACGTGCCCGTCGCCCGCGCGGACGAGAACGACTACATCTACAGGACGAAGGAGGCGAAGTACGACGCCGTCCTGGCCGACATCAAGGAGCGGCACGAGGACGGACAGCCGATCCTCGTCGGAACGATCTCCGTCGAGGTCTCCGAGCACCTCTCGCAGCTCCTCACGCGCCAGGGGATCCCGCACAACGTCCTGAACGCGAAGCAGCACGAGCGCGAGGCCGAGGTGATCAAGGACGCCGGCGAGCCCGGGGCGGTCACGATCGCCACGAACATGGCCGACCGCGGCGTCGACATCAAGCTCGGCGAGGGCGTGGTCGAGGCGGGCGGCCTCTATGTGCTCGGCACCGAGCGCCACGAGGCCCGGCGGATCGACAACCAGCTGCGCGGCCGCTCAGGACGTCAGGGCGACCCCGGCGCGTCGCGCTTCTACCTCTCGGCCCAGGACGACCTCGTCCGCCTCTTCGCCGGCGACCGGATCAACAACATCATGGAGCGCTTCAAGCTCCCGGACGATCAGCCCATGGAGGCGGGGATCCTCTCGAAGCAGATCGAGAACGCACAGAAGAAGGTCGAGGAGCAGAACTTCGTCTCGCGGAAGAACGTCCTCAAGTACGACGATGTCATGAACGTCCAGCGCATGGTCATCTACGAGCAGCGGCGCCAGGTGCTCGAGGGCGCCGACCTCTCCGAGGAGATCGCCGAGTGGCTCGACGACATCGTGGCGCGCATCGTCTTCACGCACACCGAGGCCGAGTACGCGGAGGAGTGGGACCTCGATGCGCTGTTCAAGGAGATGGAGACGCTGTACGAGACGGAGATCGCGCCTGACGAGGTCAACGTGGCCTCGACGTCGCGCGAGGAGCTGATCCAGGAGTTCCAGGAGGACGCGCGCGACGCGTACGAGGCGAAGGTGGAGGAGTACGGGCCCGAGCTCATGCGCGAGGTCGAGCGCTTCCTCATCCTCCAGGTCGTCGACCTCCGCTGGCGCGAGCACCTCGAGGCGATGGAGTACCTGCGGGACGGGATCCACCTGCGGGCGATGGCGCAGAAGGACCCGCTCGCCGAGTACCGGGCCGAGGGTCACGCGATGTTCGAGGAGCTCCGCGACATCATCCGCGAGGAAGTCGTGCGCTACCTGCTCCACGTCCAGATCGAGCGGCCCGAGGCGCCGCCCGAGCTCGCGCACGCCGGGGCAGGGCCGGACGGGGGCCGGAACGGCGACGGTCTCGTCTACGAGCACGAGTCGCTCGCCGGCGCGGACGCGATCCAGGCCGCAGGCACGGGTGGGGCGGCTGCTCAGGCTCTCTCGGGCGGCGCGCGGACGGCGACGGCGGGCGGTGCCGCGGCCGGGGCGACATCGGTGGCGACGAGCGGCCAGCGCGTCGCGTCCGAGTGGGACAAGGTCGGGCGCAACGATCCGTGTCCGTGCGGGTCGGGCAAGAAGTACAAGAAGTGCCACGGCGCCTGAGCCGTTCGGCCCTCTCTCGGCACAGTTCGGGCACAGAGCGCGCACCCCGAGTGCGATCCTCGGCGATACGCTGAAGCCGGAGGGAGGCTCGCGGTGGCCCCGGGGTCGGAGCGGCGGTCGGGGGCACCGGGCGTCGCTGACGCTACCATCCACTCCCATGGCCGACCGTTCGCTCGTGGAGCATCAGCTCGAGGAGATCGGGACCCAGCTCGCCTGGGTCCGTGAGTACCTTTGACCCGGAGGGACTCCGGGTTCGCCTCGCCGACCTCGAAGGCGCCATGGCCGAGCCCGGCTTCTGGGACGAGCAGCGGCGCGCCGCCCGCATCTCCGCCGAGCACGCACGGCTGACCCGAAGACTCGAGCGCTACGAGGAGCTGAGCGGAGAGGCCGGCGACCTCCGGGAGCTGCTGGCTCTCGCTTCCGGCGACGGCGACCTCGACGAGCTGGAGGAGAGCTTCGCCGCCCTCAAGAGCCGGCTCGACCGCCTGCAGGAGGACTCCCTCTTCACCGGCGACTACGACCCGGGCGACGCGGTCGTCTCCATCCACGCAGGCACGGGCGGCACGGACGCGCAGGACTGGACGGAGATCCTCCTCCGCATGTACCTGCGCTGGGCGGCCGACCGGGGCTTCCGCACGGAGCTGATCGAGGTGTCACCCGGCGAGGAGGCCGGCCTCAAGTCCGCCACCTTCACGGTCGAGGGCGAGAACGCCTACGGAACGCTCAAGGCCGAGCGCGGCGTCCACCGCCTCGTCCGCCTCTCTCCCTTCGACCAGGCGCACCGCCGGCACACGTCCTTCGCACAGGTGATCGTGAGCCCACTCGTCGCCGACGACCTCGAGCTCGAGATCGACGAGGGCGACCTGCGCATCGATACCTACCGGGCGAGCGGCGCGGGCGGCCAGCACGTCAACAAGACGGACTCGGCCGTCCGCATCACGCACGTCCCGACAGGCATCGTCGTCCAGTGCCAGGCGGAGCGCTCGCAGCTCTCGAACCGCCAGACTGCCATGCGGATCCTCAAGAGCCGCCTGGCGGAGCACGAGCTCGAGAAGCGCGAAGCGGAGCTCCAGAGCGAGCGCGGGGAGGTGGCCGACACCGGCTTCGGGAGCCAGATCAGGAGCTACGTGCTCCATCCGTATCAGCTCGTCAAGGATCACCGCACGGACGTCGAGGTGGGGAATGCTCAAGGTGTCCTCGACGGCGATCTCGACCGCCTCATCCAGGCTTACCTCCTGGCGAAGGCGGCCGGGAGCGTGTCCTAGGGACCCGTCCGGCCGCCCGTTCAGCTAAACTCCGGCGTCTCTGAGCCCCAGAGCCGGCGCGCCCAGCGGGACGGGCGCCCCCTCGTACTGAGTCCGGTGCAGGAAATCGACCTTACAGAGAGACTCGACGAAGCCACGGAAGCGCCTGTGACGGCGCTGAACGGCGAGCCTGCCGTCGCGACGGTCCCCGTCGGCGCGCCGATGATCGTGTTCGACGGCGTCACGAAGGTCTACGACCCGAACGTCGTCGCCCTCCGCGAAGCGACGTTCCTGATCGAGAAGGGCGAGTTCGTCTTCCTCGTCGGCCCTTCCGGCTCCGGGAAGTCGACCATCATGCGCCTGCTCCTGAAGGAGCTCGAGCCGACCGACGGCCGGATCATCGTCGGTGGGCGTGAGCTCGCTCGGCTCAAGCGCTCGAAGGTGCCGATGTTGCGGCGCAACATCGGCTGCGTCTTCCAGGACTTCAAGCTGCTCACCGACCGCACGGCTGCGGAGAACGTCGCCTACGCCCTCAAGGTGCAGGGCGATTCGAAGCGGTCGATCCGCGCCAAGGTGCCCGAGATCCTCGCCCTCGTCGGGCTCGGGCACAAGATGAACAGCTATCCGCACGAGCTCTCCGGCGGGGAGCAGCAGCGCGTCTCGATCGCGCGCGCGTTCGTCAACCATCCGCCCCTGCTCATCTGCGACGAGCCCACCGGGAACCTCGATCCGGACACGTCCGTCGGGATCATGCAGCTCCTCTACCGCATCAACCGCACCGGTACGACGGTGGTGATGGCCACGCACGACCGCGAGATGGTGGACAAGATGCGCAAACGCGTGATCGCCCTCGAGGAGGGCGTTGTCGTCCGCGACGAGCGTCGCGGAGGCTACGGCTCTTGAGGACGCGCCTCTTCGTCTCGGAAGCCGTCCGCTCGATCGCCGGCAACGTCTCGACGACGGCCGCTGCGATCATGACCGTCCTGATCGGCATGTTCCTGCTCGGGCTCTTCATCGCCCTGGGGACCTGGGTTCTCTCGTGGACGAACCACGTGAAGAAGGACATCGAGGTGAGCGTCTTCTTCTGCACGCCGATCAAGTGCGGCGAGGAGGCGACGCCGAAGCAGATCGAAGCCGTCCGCGCGCAGCTCGCCGCGAACCCGAACATCGAATCCTTCAAGTTCATTTCCAAGGAGGACGCGCTCACGGAGATGAAGGAGAAGTACCCCGAGATCACCGCGAACCTGGCGCGCAACCCGCTGCCGGCGAAGTACGAGATCCTCCCCGTGAGGGCCGAGGACGCGGCTACCGTGGCGAGCAGCTTCGATCCTGCGCCGGCGGGCGTCGAGAGCGTCACCTACGGGGAGAAGAAGGCGGAGCGAGTCCTCCAGGTGGCGACGATCATCGGGGCGATCTTCCTCATCGGCAGCGTCATCCTGCTCGTCGCCTCGACGATCCTGATCGCCAACACGATCCGGCTCTCCATCTTCTCGCGGCGGCGCGAGATCGAGGTGATGAAGCTCGTCGGGGCGACGAACTGGTTCGTGCGCGCGCCGTTCATGCTCGAGGGGCTTCTCTGCGGTCTCGCGGGCTCGGTGCTGGCGGTCGTCCTCCTTCTCCTCGCCAAGGAGCTCGCGCTTCCCGGGATCATGGGTCGGATCGACAGCCCCGACGACATACGGGCATGGAGCTTCCCGGTCGTCGCACTCGTGCTCATCGGCGTGAGCCTGCTCGTGGGCGCGGCCGGCTCCGGGATCACGCTGCGGCGCTTTCTGCGGATCTAGTGTCCCGGCCGGCAGCGCCGGAAGCGGTTCTGGGCTCCCCGAGACCACATCTATACTCAGCGGGCGGCGCATGAGACGAGCGGGTGGAATTGCTGCGGTCGCCCTCCTGGTCGCAGGAGCTTTTCTGCTCGGCTTCTTCCTGACCCGCCACGCCGAGCCCGTGCGCTCCGCGGCGGGTGGCTACTCGCCGATGGAGAAGCCGGTACCCCTCATCGAGGAGGTCCGGGCCGACCTCGCCCGCTCCTACTACCGCTGGATCGATCCGTCCGTCCTGCACGAGCCGACGATCGACGAGATGATCGCCGGGCTCGAGGATCCGCACACCGACTACCTGACGCCCGCCGAGTTCGAGTCGCTGACCGAGCGCACCGAGGGCACCTACTCGGGCATCGGCCTCACGGTCGGTCCCTCGAAGGCGGGCCTCGTCGTGACCTCGGCCTTCAAGGGACCGGCGCAGACGGCTGGGATCCGTCGAGGCGACGTGATCATTCGCATCGACGGCGAGCCCGCGCGGCGCCTTCCCTTCGAGCGCTCGCTCGCGCTCATCAAGGGGGAAAAGGGCACCGTCGTCGAGTTGACCGTGAATCGCCCCAACCACGGGAAGATCACGTTCCAGGTAGTCCGCCAGGAGATCGACGTGCCCCCCATCCAGTCCACGCTCCTCGAGGCGAAGAAGAAGACGCCGAAGCTCGGCTACATCCGCGTGCTCTCCTTCCCTGCCGGTACCTCCGAGCGGGTGGAGCTGGCGACCAGGCGGCTCGCCGAGCGAGGCGCCGAGGGAGCGATCATCGACCTGCGCGACAACCCCGGGGGCCTCCTCTCCGAGGCGGTGGAGACCGTCTCGCTCTACGTCGAAGAGGGGCTCGTCTGCAAGACGCACGGCGCGCATCAGGAGTTCCGCGCGTACGAGGTCGACGGCAACGCGAGCCATGCGGCGCTCCCGCTCGTCGTGCTGGTGAACGGCGGCAGTGCGAGCGCCGCGGAGATCGTCGCCGCCGCGCTCTGGGAGAACGAGCGCGCGACCCTGGTGGGCGTTCGCACATTCGGCAAGGCTTCCGTCCAGTCGATCGAGCCGCTCTCGAACGGGGGCGCCCTCAAGCTCACGACCGCGAAGTACGTGACGCCGCTCGGCTTCGACATCAGCAAGACCGGGATCCGGCCGAAGGTCGAGGCGCTCGACGATCCGCTGACGAAGCCGGACGAAGGCCTGCGCGTCGCCCGCGGCACGCTCCTCGAGCTGCTCGCGGCGTAGTGGACCTCCTCGTCTGCGAGCTCGCCCGCCGCGGCAAGCTTCTCGTCGGCGAGCCGTTCTTCGAGGCCGGCGCGCCTGTGGTCGTCGACCGCAAGGGAGCGGGGGAGGCCTCGGTCGGCGACCTCGTCGTCCTGCGGGTCGGCCGCGGGCGCGCGCGGCTCGACCGGGTGCTGGGACGACCGGACGACGTCGGGGCGGTGCTCGAGGGGCTCCTCTGGCACGAGGGGGTGCGGCGCGACCATCCCCCTCTGCCCGAGGAGCCTCCCTCGGCGGAAGCGGACCGCGTCGACCTGCGCGGGCTCTTCGCCTTCACCATCGACCCGGAGGAGGCGAAGGACTTCGACGACGCGCTCTCCTTCCGCCGGGAGGGCGACGGCGCGCGCGCCTGGGTGCACATCGCCGACGTTTCGGCGTTCCTGCCGCCGGGCGCCCCTCTCGACCGGGACGCCGCCGAGCGCGCGTTCTCGGTCTACGTCCCGGGTCGCGTCGAGCCGATGCTTCCGGAGCGTCTCTCCGCCGACCTCTGCAGCCTGCGGCCCCTGGAGGAGCGTCGCTGCGTCACGGTGGAGGTCCCGTTCGACGGCGACCTCGTGCCCGGAGAGGCGCGCTTCTACCGCAGCTTCATCCGAAGCCGCGAGCGGCTCACGTACGGGCACGCAGAGGCCATCCTGGCCGGCCGCGAGCGCGCGGGCGAGGAGCTGGCCGAGTCGCTGCGTCTCGCTGAGAGCGTCGCGCTCGCGCTCCGCCGCCGCCGCTACGGGCGCGGGGCGCTCGAGATCGAGGCGGGGGAGATCTCCTTCGCGTTCGACGGCGAGGGCGGCGTCGAGCGGGCGTGGATCGAGACCGAGCCGCTGGCGCACGCGCTCGTGGAGGAGCTCATGATCGTGGCGAACGAGGCCGTCGCCGGGCTCCTCGGCGGCCGCGGGCGGGAGGCGCTCTACCGCGTGCACGAGCGGCCGGACCCGCAGGCGGTCGAGCTCCTCCTCTCCAAGCTCACCGCCCTCGAGGTGCCGACGCCGCCCGTGCCCGAGAGCCTGACCCCCGCGGAGGCAGCCCGCCTCGCCGCGCGAGCGAGCGCCGAGGTCGCCCGCTACACGGCGCAGTCCGGGCGCGGCGGGGAGGCCTTCCCGGCGCTCGTCCTCAGGAGCCTCAAGCAGGCGCGCTACGACCCGCGCAACCTGGGCCACTCGGGCCTCGCCAGCCGGGCCTACTGCCATTTCACGTCGCCGATCCGACGCTACCCGGACCTCGTCTGCCACCGCGCCCTCCTCCGTGAGCTCGGGGTCCTCGACGTCGAGCTGCCGGACGACCTGACGGAGCTGGCGGAGTGGACGTCCGTGCGGGAGCGGGAGGCAGCGCAGATCGAGTACCGGGCGGACGAGATCTGCCTGGCCTGGCTCCTCGAGCGACGCCTCTTCCACGAAGGCTGGGACGCGGAGTGGGAGGGGGAGATCGTCGGCGCGATCGGCTCCGGCATCTTCGTCCGCTTCGACGGCGTCTTCGAGGGCTACCTCCCCGCCCGACGGCTGCCGGGGGACTACTTCGAGCTCGACCCGCTGGGGACGGCGCTCGTCGGCCGCCGCTCGGGGGGCGTCTACCGGCTGGGCGATCCGATCGCGGTGCGCGTCGAAGGGATCCGGCGGGAGGAGGGCAAGGTGGAGCTCTCGCTCCCGGTCTCCTGAGGTATTTGCCGCTCTTTGCGGTAAAGACTCGTCCACACCCTTGAACGTCCAGGACGGGTCCTCTAGGGTGCCGTTTGCGCCGAGCACGGGGCGCGAGTAGGACGAAGCCTCACCGGTAGGCACTACGCGGAAGCGGAACGTCAGCCGGAGAGGGGGACGAAAGCGAACCCGGCTCGGCGAACTTTTGGTCCAATGCCAGGCATGGCCGGCGGGACCAAGCCAATCGCAGAGAATCGTAGGGCTCGGCACGACTACCACCTGCTCGAGCGCTTCGAAGCCGGGCTCGTGCTCACGGGGACCGAGGTGAAGTCGCTCCGCGAGGGGCACGCCACGCTCCAGCGAGCCTTCGCGGACGTCCGCGGCGGCGAGGTCTGGCTCGTGGGCGCCCACATCCCCGAGTACGCGCAGGGGAACCTCGCCAACCACGACCCGGATCGCGACCGCAAGCTCCTCCTGCACAGGCGGGAGATCGCTTCTCTCGTCGGCAAGGTGCAGGAGCGCGGGCTGACCCTCATTCCGACGCGCCTCTACTGGAAGGACGGGCGGGCGAAGGTCGAAGTCGCGCTCGCGCGCGGTAAGGAGGCGCGGGACAAGCGCCGCGACATCGCCGACCGCGACGCCCGCCGTCAGATCGAACGGGCGCTCAAGAACCGCGAGCGCGAATGAGGACGACCGCATGGGCGCCCGCCGCGACGGCGAGGAAGGCGGCCACCGACCAGAGCGCCACGAGCCCGTGCGTGTCCGCGCCGGTCTCCCCCGCGGCGAGCCAGACGGCGAGGACGGCCGCGCCCAGAGCGCTTCCCACGGCGGCGGCGACGGTCACGGCCCGCTCCCCCGGCTTCCCTGCGAGCGCCCACTCGACGACGGCGAAGGCGACGAGAGCGGCCCCCAGTAGCTGCGCGTAGAAGGCGGGGCGGGGGAGGGGAAGCCCGAAGGTCTCGAAGAGGGCGTCCCAGCTCGAGGCAAGCAGGAAGGCCGCCAGAGAG
Organism: Gaiellaceae bacterium; assembly: GCA_035640195.1. Taxonomy (GTDB): domain Bacteria; phylum Actinomycetota; class Thermoleophilia; order Gaiellales; family Gaiellaceae; genus DASQWP01. The sequence goes on from DASQWP010000154.1 coordinate 11,794, forward strand.
GCGTTCGAGAGCGAGTCCAGACGGAGGACGAGAGCCTGCGTGAGGCGGAGGTGGCGGCGGAGGTCACGCACGGCGGCGGCTATACTTTGACCGTCTGGGGGCGACCTGGCATCGACGTGGTCGGTTCTCCGGAAGAGCTGCAAGCCGAGGTCCCCGGTTGGCCTCGTAAAACAACCGGGAACAAAGCAAGTGCGAACGACAGAAGCGAACTCGCACTCGCCGCCTAACAACCGTTAGGTAGCGCGTCGCTCCGGTCTCGGCCCGTGGATCGGGGAGCGGCGTCAGACAACGGGCTCGCCGCGGAGGGAGAGCCACTCGCCCGAAGCGGGACCACAAAGGAGGGCTAGCCCGTCGGTAGGTCGCCTGCGAACCGGCCGCCGGGCGAAAACAAAGCGCAGGCTACGCTTGTAGATGCTCTCCCCGGTGCGATCGCGGACGCGGGTTCGATTCCCGCCGCCTCCACTGAACCCGACGTTGGGCAAACCGCCGGCGTGACGACGCGGTAGGTCGGGAGGATCTCCGCCTTCCGTTCACCTTCAGGTCCTTGATCAGGATGCGAAGGAGCGCCTTCGTCTTCTGCGGCTCGCCCTCGGCGGGGACGCGCTCGAGGCCGTCGGCGACTTCCTCTTGTTGTACGTGCGGCCGTCGCGTACGGCTACGGTTTCCGGGCGTCCGTCACCGTTGCCCCTGGGCGGCGCGCTGTCACGCGGCGTCGCCCGAGCCTCGACTGAGGCGCGCGAGCAGCGGCTCGCTGAGCACGACGTCGTGGGGTAGCTGCTTCAACTCGCCGGCGTCTACGACGACCCCGAGCGCGCGGAGGTCCTTGGCGAGCGCGTTCCAATGGTCGGTGTCCATGTCGTCCTGCGAGCGTCCGTCGAACGGCTCGTCAGGTCCGACGACCACGCGCGCCGTCTCGGCGATGTCTTGTTCCGACGTGAGAGCCCAGATCTCGGTGACCTCGTTCGCGCCAGCGCCGCCCAGCGCTTCACTCCAGCCGCGGTCGTCGAGGAGCAGCATCCGCCGACCATCGTTGAGGACAGCTTCATGGCGGACCGACACGGAAATGCGACGAGCGTCAGCATCCTCATTGACATCGGCGACGGTCACGAGACGAACCACGCGGGCCATTGAGGCATCTTCGCAACTCGGCGGAGAGTGCACGTGAGCAAGAACTCCCGGTCGGGGCGATATGCCGCGCCGTTCGTGAGGGACGGCCTCTCGGAAAGGTCGGGGGGAATCCTTCGCGGGTCCGATTCCCGCGCCTCCACTCCGTTCCGTAGGATCGCGTCGTGCGCGAGGTTCAGACAGGACTGTGGCATTGGGAGGCGCCCCACCCGGACTGGAAGCCCGAAGCGGACTGGGGCCAGGTGGTCTCGTCCTACGCGATCGAGGACGGCGACCGTGTGCTGCTGTTCGACCCGCTGGCTCCGCCGAGCGAGATCGACGAGCTTGCGGCCGGCCGCGAGACGGCGATCGTGCTGACGTGCCCGTGGCACGTCCGCGACGCCCGCGGCCTGGCAGAGCGGCTCGGCGCGCCGCTCTACGTGCCGCCGGCGGACGAGGGCGACCCGAACCCGGTCGAGGGGCACGTGTTCAGGGCCGGCGA
>DASQWP010000155.1:0-12782 GCA_035640195.1 Gaiellaceae bacterium
AACCCCTGGGCCCCCGAGCGCGTGCCCGGCGGCTCCTCGGGCGGCTCCGCGGCCGCCGTCGCAGGAGGGCTCGCCCCCTGGGCGCTCGGCACCGACACGGGCGGGTCGATCAAACAACCGGCCGCCCTCTGCGGCGTCGTCGGCCTGCGGCCCACGTACGGGACCGTCTCGCGCTACGGCATCGTCGCCTTCGCGTCCAGCCTCGACCAGGTCGGCCCGATCGCGAAGACCGTCCGGGACTGTGCCCGTCTCTACGGGATCGTCGCCGGCCGGGACGCCTGCGACTCCACCACCGTCGAGCTCCCCGAGCCCGTGGAGCTGCCCAGCGCCGAGCGCCTCGACGGCCTCCGGGTCGGCGTCCCGCGCGAGCTGAACGAGGCCGAGGGCATTGAGCCGGGCGTCACGGAAAGCGTCAAGACGGCGATCGCGCTGGCGGAGGAGCTCGGAGCCGAGGTGGGGGAGGCGCGCCTGCCGCGGTCCGTCGAGTACGGGCTCGCCTGCTACTACCTGATCGCGCCCGCGGAGGCCAGCTCCAACCTGGCCCGCTACGACGGCGTCCGCTACGGCCACCGCTCGGCCGGCGACGGCGACCTCACCGCCCTCTACGCCCGCACGCGCTGGGAGGGCTTCGGCGCGGAGCCGAAGCGCCGGATCATGCTGGGCACGTACGCGCTCTCGGCCGGCTACTACGAGGCGTACTACGGACAGGCCCAGAAGGTGCGCACCGTGATCAAGCAGGAGTTCGCGGCCGCCTTCGAGCACTTCGATCTCCTCCTCAGCCCAACCTCGCCGACGGTCGCCTTCGCGATCGGCGAGAAGGCCGACAATCCGCTCGCCATGTACCTCTCCGACGTCCTCGCCATCCCTCCGAACATGGCCGGCCTGCCCGGCCTCTCCATCCCGTGCGGGCTCTCGGAGGGGCTTCCGGTCGGGCTCCAGCTCATGGGCCCGCAGTTCTCCGAGAACACGCTCTTCCGCGCCGGCCATGCCCTCGAGCGAGCGCTCGCCTTCGACTACGTCCCGGAGCGCCTGCGTGGCTGAGTGGGAAGCCGTCATCGGGCTCGAGATCCATGTCCAGCTGAAGACACGGACGAAGATGTTCTGCCGCTGCGAGAACGTCTGGGGCGAGGAGCCGAACACGCGCACCTGCCCCGTCTGCCTCGCCCATCCCGGCACCCTTCCCGTGCCGAACGAGACGGCCGTCGCCTGGACGATAAAGCTCGGCCACGCGCTCGGCTGCCAGATCGCGCCGCGCGCCCTCTTCCACCGGAAGAACTACTTCTATCCCGACCTGCCCAAGGGCTACCAGATCTCCCAGTACGACCAGCCGCTCTGCACCGAGGGCCGCTTCGTCGTGCCCGGGCCGGAGGGCGACCACGAGATCGGCATCGTGCGCGCCCACCTGGAGGAGGACGCCGCCAAGACGGTTCACGTCGGCGGCGCCGCCGGGCGCATCGCGGGCGCAGAGCACTCACTCGTCGACTTCAACCGCGGCGGCACGCCGCTCGTCGAGATCGTCAGCAAGCCGGAAGTGCGCTCGCCCGAGGAGGCCCGCCGCTTCCTCCAGCTCCTGCGCCAGACCGTCGTCGAGCTCGGCATCTCCGACGCCGAGATGGAGAAGGGCTCGCTCCGCTGCGACGCCAACGTCTCCGTGCGAGAGGCCGGCGAGACGGGCTTTCGCACGAAGACCGAGCTCAAGAACATGAACTCCTTCAAGTTCGTCTCGGACGGGATTGCGGCCGAGGTCGAACGCCAGGCCCGCGCCTACGAGAGCGGGGTGGACGTCGTCCAGCAGACGCTCCACTTCGACCCGACCACCGGCTCGATCGCGCCTCTCCGTACGAAGGAGGAGGCGCACGACTATCGCTACTTCCCCGAGCCCGACCTGGTTCCCGTCGAGCCCCCGCCCGCGCTCGTGGAGGCGATGCGCGCCGAGATCGGCGAGCTCCCGGGCGCCCGCATCCGGCGGGTCGAGCAGGAGGTCGGCTTCGACCTCGCGCTCGGCCTCGTCACGAGCGGTCGCGACGACCTCTACGAGCGCGTTCCCGGAGACCGCCGCGCCGTCGCGAACGTGCTAATGAACCAGTTCGCCGCCACAGGCGTCGACCCGGCTGCCGCCAACCCAGAGGAGCTCGGGAAGCTGATCGAGGCCCGCGGCCGGATCCCGCGCGCGGCCTTCGACGAAGCGCTCGCCGCCAGCGGCAACGGGGAGTTCTCCGCCGAGCGCTACCTCGCGGAGACGACGATCTCGGACGAGGCCGAGCTCGATCCGATCCTCGAACGGGTCCTCGCCGCAAACGAGCCGCAGGTCGCCTCCTTCAAGGCGGGCAAGGAAGGCGTGCTCGGGTACCTCGTCGGCCAGGTGATGAAGGAGACGCGCGGGAAGGCGAACCCGCGGGTGGTCAACGAGCGCCTGCGCGAGCGGCTCGAGCGGTGAGCGCCGAACCCGTCCGCCTGCTCTTCGAGTGCATGGAGGCACGCGACTGGGAGACCGCGTCCGCCCAGTTGCACGAGGACATCGTCGTGGACTGGCCGCACTCGGGCGAGCGCATCCGCGGGCGGGAGAACTTCATGGCCGTCCAGCGCAACTACCCGGAGGGGTGGCACATCGACCGCCTGCGCGTGATCCACGCCGGCGAGGCAGTCGCCTCCGAGGTGCGGGTCGACCACGGGGAGACGAGCTTCTACTGCGCCGGCTTCTACGAGCTCCGGGACGGGCGGATCGCGAGCGGGACCGAGTACTGGGTCACAGCCGCCTCCGAGGAGCCGCCCGCCTGGCGTGCGCAGTGGACGGAGCACCCGTGAAGCACGCCACCGACTACCTCACCTTCGAGACGCCGAACCGCCGCGACTACCTCAACATCACACCAGACGTTGAGGACTTCGTGCGCCGCTCCGGCATCCAGCACGGGCTCTGCCTGGTGAACCCGATGCACATCACCGCAGCCGTCTACGTGAACGACGCCGAGTCCGGCCTGATCCAGGACTTCGACGACTGGCTCGAGCGCCTGGCTCCGCACGAGCCGACCGACGCGTACCGGCACAACAACGGCGAGGACAACGCCGACGCGCACCTGAAGCGCCAGCTGATGGCGCACCAGGTCGTCCTCCCGATCACGGAGGGCAAGCTCGACCTCGGCCCCTGGGAGCAGGTCTTCTACGCCGAGTTCGACGGCCGGCGCCGCAAGCGCGTGGTTCTCAAGGCGATCGGCGAGTAGCCCGGCCCCGCGACGAACCCGAGATAGAGGAGCACGGCCGCCGCTGCGACGAACACGGCCGTCTCCGCAACGCCGAGTCCGGCGAGGCCGCTTCCCGCGGCTGCGACCGCCACGCCCGCGAGGATGAGCGCGTTCCCGGCCGGGCGCCGCCTGAGGGTGAGCAGTGCGACCGCGACGACCGCGAGCGTCCCCAGGCTGTTCCCGAGCACGGCGACCATCCGCGCAGGGACGAACTCGAGGTGCTCCTGGGCCTCGGGGATCGACTCGCCCCGGACCGGCGACGTCAAGGGCTCCGCGAGGGCGAGGCCGACGGCGACGCCCGTGTAGAGCAGGCCCAGGGGCGCGGCCCACGACCGGCCCGCCAGCAGCAACGACCCGACCCCGAGAAGCGGGGCGGTGAGGAGCCCGCCGAAGAGGTAGTACACGCGGAACGTGGCCTCGTCCCAGCCGGAAGCCGCTCCCCAGGCGAGGGCCGCGGAAGCGAGCGCATAGGCGAGGAGCGAGGCCGCCCACGCGGCGAGCTGCGGGGCCCGGCGCGCCCGGTAGCGGCGAGCGAGCTCTCCGGCGAGGCGCAAGGCGAGGAGCGCGGCGGCGAAGGCGAGCAGCGCGTCCACTTGACTAGATACCCCATAGGGGTATACTGGCGGCCGTGAGCTCCTCGTCCCTGAACCGCCTCGCGTTCTCGGCCACGGCCCATTGCCTCACCGGCTGTGCGATCGGCGAGATCCTCGGGCTGGTCATCGGCACGGCGCTCGGCTGGAGCAACTGGCCGACGGTGGCCCTCGCCGTCGGGCTCGCCTTCCTGTTCGGATACTCGTTCACGATGGTGCCCCTCCTTCGAGGCGGGATCGTGCTCGGGACCGCCGTCGGCCTCGCGCTCGCCGCGGACACGCTCTCGATCGCCGTCATGGAGATCGTGGACAACGCCATCATCCTGGCTGTTCCGGGCGCCATGGAGGCGGGCCTCGCCAGCCTCCTCTTCTGGGGCAGCCTCGCCTTCGCCCTCGCGGTCGCGTTCGTCGCCGCATTCCCGGTGAATCGGTACCTGATCGCGCGCGGGCGCGGGCACGCCGTCGTGCACGCCCACCATCACTGAGACCGGCTAGCCTTCGGCCCGGGATGCCGGAGAAGCGCTACCTCGTGACGCCGGGGCCGACTCCCGTGCCGCCCGAGGTGCTCGCGGCGACGGCCCGGCCGATGATCCACCACCGCTCGCCGGACTTCCGGGGGACGCTCGAGCGCGTGCTCGAGCGCCTCGCAATGGTCTTCCGAACGGACAACGAGGTGCTGCTGTTCACTGCGGCGGGCACGGCGGCGCTGGAAGGCACGGTGGCCAATCTCTGCTCGCCCGGCGACCGCGTTCTCGCGGTCTCCCACGGCTACTTCGGAGAGCGCTGGGCGACGATCGCGCGCGCCTACGGCTGTGAGGTGGATCTCCTCGAGTACGAGTGGGGCGAGACGCCCAGCCCGGACGAGATCGGGGCCCGACTCGAGGAGGTCGGCGGCGCGAAGGCCGTGCTCCTGACGCACTCGGAGACCTCGACCGGCGTCGTCTCCGACTTGCAGGGGATCGCGGAGCGCATCGCCGGCTCCGGGGCACTCGTCGCGGTGGACGCGATCTCGAGCCTCGCGGCCGTCCCGCTCGAGACGGACGCGTGGGGAATCGACGTCTGCGTGACGAGCTCGCACAAGGCCCTCATGTCGCCTCCGGGGCTCGCCTTCGCGGCAGTCTCGTCCGCCGCGCTCGACGCCGCGAGGACGGCGACCTGCCCGCGCTACTACACGGACTGGCAGCGCACGCTGGCCGCCCAGGAGAAGGGCGAGAACCCCTTCTCGCCCGCGATCTCGCTCGTCCTGGGACTCGATGTCGCGCTCGACCTCATCCTGGAGGAAGGTCTCGCGGCCGCGCACGAGCGGCACGTGCGTCTCGGACGCGCCTGCCGGGCGGGCGTGAAGGCAATGGGGCTCGAGCTCTTCTCGCCGGACGAGGATCGCTCGGCCGTGGTGACCGCGATCCGCATGCCCGAGGACGTCGACGGGAGCGCGATCGTCCTGTCCATGCGCGAGCGCTCCGGCGTCACCGCCATCGGGGGCCAGGGCCGGCTCAGGGGCAAGATCGTCCGCATCGGACACATCGGCTACATCGACGTCTTCGACGTGACGACGGCGCTCGCCGCGCTCGAGCTGGCGCTCGTCGAGGCCGGCGCCGACGTCGAGCGCTCGGTCGCCGTGCGAGCCGCGCTCGACGCGCACGCCGAGCCCGTCTCCGTGTGAGAGTCCTCGTCCGGGAGCGGATAGCCGAGGCGGGGGTAGACCTTCTCCGGGAGCGCTTCGACGTCGACGTCGACCCGGACGGCGACCTGGCGGCGACGATCGGCGACTACGACGCGATCATCGTCCGCAGCGGCACACGCCTCACGGCGGAGCTGATCGAGCGCGCGGAGCGCCTCAAGGTGATCGGGCGTGCCGGCGTGGGCGTCGACAACGTCGACCTGGTCGCAGCGTCCAAGCGAGGGATCGTCGTGGCGAACGCACCGCAGTCGACCGTCGTCTCCGCGGCCGAGCACACGATCGGGCTCCTGCTCGCGCTCTCGCGCCAGATCCCGCAGGCGCACGCGGCCCTCAAGGAGGGACGCTGGGAGCGCTCGTCCTTCGCCGGCCTCGAGCTCGCTGACAAGACGCTCGGCCTCGCCGGCTTCGGTCGCATTGGCCAGCAGGTCGCCCGGCGTGCACGCGGGCTCGAGATGCGGGTCCTCGCCTTCGACCCCTACGTCGCGCCCGACCGGTTCCAGGACTTCGGCGTCCGGAGGGCCGGCTCGCTCGACGAGCTCCTGGCGGCTTCGGACTTCCTCTCGCTTCATCTCGCGCTGACGGGGGAGACGCGCGGGCTCATCGGGCGCGAGCAGCTCGCACGGATGAAGGACGGGGCGCGGCTCGTGAACGCCGCGCGCGGCGAGCTCGTCGACGAGGAAGCGCTCGCCGAGGCCCTGCGCTCCGGGAGGATCGCCGGCGCCGCGCTCGACGTCTTCTCCGAGGAGCCGTACGCGGGCCCGCTGCTCGAGCTTCCGAACGTGGTCGTGACACCCCATCTCGCCGCCTCGACCCAGGAGGCGCAGGACCGCGCCGGGTTGATCGTCGCCGAGCAAGTGGCCGCCGCGCTCGAGGGCGGCGTCGTCACGAACGCGGTCAACATCCCGGCGGTGGGGGCGGAGGACCTGGAGCAGCTCGGGCCGTTCCTCCCGCTCGCGGCGAAGCTCGGCGCTCTCGCGCTCGAGCTCGCGGGAGGAAGCCCGGAGCGGCTCGACTTCCGCTACCAGGGGACGCTCGCGGAGCGCGACACGAGGCTCCTCACGGTCGCGGCCCTGAACGGAGCGTTCCAGGGACGGGTGGAGGAGCCGGTCAACTACGTGAACGCGCCGCTCGTCGCTCGCGAGCGCGGCATCGAGGTGCGGGAGGAGCGCCGCCGCGCCTCGCGGGACTTCACGAGCCTCGTCGTCGTGACGGCCTTCACCGGAGGCGAGGAGCAGACCGTCGCCGGAACGACGATCGGGCGGGAGAACGAGCCGCGGCTCGTGCGAGCGCTGGGATACGAGATCGAGATCGGGCTCGATCCGCTGATGCTCTTCGTCGTCAACGACGACCGGCCGGGGATGATCGGCCGCCTGGGAACGCTGCTCGGGGAGGCGGACGTGAACATCGCCAACATGGCCGTCTCCCGCAACCGGCCGCAGGCGAAGGCGCTCATGGCACTCACGATCGACAGCCCGATCTCCCCCGAGCTCCTCGAGCGCCTGCGCGCCGAGCCGGGCTTCATGGAGGCGCGCTTCATCGCGCTGGAGCGGACGCCGTGACCGGCCACCGGGGGTCGGAGCTTGCCATCCCACATCCGCGGCAGATCGTTCGAATGCAACCTCCGACCCCAGCCGGGTGCTGATGGCCGCTTGGCCCGACTCCGTCGAGAGAGTCGTCCGCGTGCTCCGCGAGGCCAAGGTGGAGGCTCGCGTCGAGGAGTTCTCGGAGGGGACGCCCACGGCGGACGCCGCCTCGCGCGCGACGGGGGCGCCGCTCGGCCAGATCGTCAAGTCGCTCGTCTTCTCCTGCGACGGGCGCGCGATCGTCGTCATGGTGCCGGGCGACAGCCGGGCCGACGCGGGCAAGGTGGGGCGTGCCGCCGGCTGCCTCCGCGTCAAGTCGGCCGGGCCGGACGCCGTGGCTGAGGCAACGGGCTTTCCCGCGGGCGGAGTGGCTCCCTTTCCCCTCCCACGGATCGAGACGGTCCTCATCGACAGGAGCCTTCTCGCGCACGAGCTGGTCTGGATCGGCGCCGGCTCCGAGCGCCACATGGCCGCACTGGCGCCGCCCGACCTCGTCCGGCTCTCGCGCGCCAGGCCGATCGACGCCGTCGCCGAGACCACGTGACCTCCAGAGCGATCGAGTAACCTTCGACAGGGGACATGCGCGAGACCGAGAAGATCTGGATGAACGGCGAGCTCGTGGACTGGGCCGACGCCAAGGTCCACGTCGCCGCCCACGGCCTGCACTACGGCTCCGGCGTCTTCGAGGGAATCCGCTGCTACGAGACCGACAACGGGCCGGCGGTCTTCCGGCTCACCGACCACCTCGTCCGCCTCCACAACTCGGCACGGCTCCTGCACATGGAGCTCGCGTACCCGGTCGAGGAGCTGCGCCGCGCCTCCCATGAGCTCGTCGCCGCGAACGGGCTCGCTGAGTGCTACCTGCGCCCGCTCGCCTTCTACGGCTACGGCGAGCTCGGCGTCCACCCCGGCACGAATCCGGTCGACGTCTGCATCATCAGCTGGCCGTGGGGCACGTACCTCGGCGAGGACGCGCTCGAGAGCGGCGTGCGGGCGAAGGTCTCCTCCTGGAAGCGCGTCGGCCCGAACACGATCCCGCACGTGGCCAAGGCGACCGGCATCTACCTGAACTCGATGCTCGCCGTGATCGAGGCGACGCGGGCGGGCTACGAGGAGGCGATCCTCCTCACGGACGAGGGCACGATCGCGGACGGCTCCGGCGAGAACATCTTCGTGATCAAGGACGAGATCCTGTCCACGCCGGATCTCTCGGCCTCGATCCTGCCCGGGATCACGCGCCAGACGGTGATCGAGATCGCGCAGACGCTCGGGTACGCCGTGCAGGAGCGGGAGATCATCCGCTCGGAGCTCTATCTCGCCGACGAGGTCTTCATGTGCGGCACGGCCGCCGAGGTGACGCCCGTGCGCTCGGTGGACGATCACGAGATCGGCGCTCCCGGGCCGGTGACGAAGGCGATCCAGTCCGCCTACTTCGACGCCGTCCGAGGACGTGACCAGCGCTGGACGCGCTGGGTCGAGTACGCCGAGACGCCGGCTGCTCCCGGCTCCTAGCTTGACGCGAGAAATTCCGCTCTCCGCGCCCTGGATCGACGGGCGCGAGGAGGAGCTCGTCCTCGAAGTGCTGCGCTCCGGCCGCCTCTCCCTGGGCCCCATGATCGACCGCTTCGAGGCGGCACTGGCCGAGCGCGTGGGCGCGCGCTACGTGGCCGCAGTCTCGAGCGGGACGGCGGGGCTCCACCTCTGCATCCGTCTGGCCGGGATCGGCCCGGGCGACGAGGTCGTGACGACGCCCTTCTCCTTCGTGGCCTCGTCCAACTGCGTGCTCTACGAGGGCGCAACCCCCGTCTTCGCCGACGTCGAGCGGGACACCCTCAATCTCGACCCGGCCGCCGTGGAGGCGGCGATCACGCCGCGCACGAAGGCGATCCTCGCCGTCGACATCTTCGGCTACCCGGCCGAGCTGGCCGAGCTCGCGGCGATCGCGGAGCGCCACGGCCTCGCGCTTCTCGAGGACGCCTGTCAGGCGCTCGGCGCCCGCTACCGCGGCCGCCCTGTCGGCTCCTCGGGCCACCCGGCGGTCTTCGGCTTCTACCCCAACAAGCAGATGACGACGGGGGAGGGGGGCGCGGTCGCCGTCGCCTCCGAGGAGGAGTGGAACCTGCTCAAGAGCCTCTCCAACCAGGGGCGCAGCGACTCGGGCGAGTGGCTCACGCACGCGAGGCTGGGCTACAACTACCGCCTCGACGACGTCTCCGCCGCGCTCGGGCTCGCCCAGCTCGAGCGCCTGGACGAGCTGCTCGAGGCCCGCGCAGAGGTGGCACGGCGCTACAACACGCTGCTGGAGGACGTCGAGGGCGTGCGGGCGCCACTCGCGGACAACGACGAGCACGTCCGCTCCTGGTTCGTCTACGTCGTCCAGCTCGTCGAGGGCAGCGACCGGAACGGTGTGATCGCGCGGCTGGCGGCGGAGGGCGTCGCCAGCAAGCCGTACCTGCCCTCGATCCACCTCCAGCCCTACTATCGGGAGCGCCTCGGGACCGGGGAGGGCCTCTGCCCGGTGGCCGAGGAGGCGAGCGCCCGCTCGCTCGCGCTCCCCTTCCATGCGCGCCTCCCGGCCGAGGACGGCGAGCGCGTCGTGGAAGCCCTCGCGCGCGCGCTGCGATAATCACCGCGTGGCGGACGGGGCGCCCCGCATGGTCTTCCTCGGCTTCGGCAAGTACGTCCGCGCCGACCGGATCTACGCGCTCGAGCCCATTCGCGGCGACCAGCGGGGAGGGGGGAGGCGGACGCTCGTCTGGGTGGAGGGAATCGCCGAGCCGGTCGTGGCCTCGCGCACGGAGCGCACGATCCTGCACGACATGGGCCAGGAGGCGGCCGCCGGTACGCGTCTGCTCGACGAGGCCCTTGCGCTGGCGGAGCGGGTGGCGCAGGACGCCGACCGCGGACGGGTCGACCTGGGCGACCTCGGCCGCCGGGCCCGCCGGCTGCTGGAGGCGAGCGCCAAGCCTCCGGAGGCCGAGCAGCTCTTTTGAAGCGGCTCGAGCGAGAGTTCTTCGCCCGCAGCGTGCATGAGGCGGCGCCCGAGCTCATCGGCTGCACCTTGCTCGTGGACGGAGTCGGGGGCCGAATCGTGGAGGCGGAGGCCTACGACGGCGAGGACCCTGCCAGCCACGGGTTCCGCGGGCGCACCGAGCGCAACCGCTCCATGTTCGGGCCCCCGGGGCGCGCGTACGTCTACCGGTCCTACGGCGTCCACTGGTGCCTGAACCTCGTCTGCGCCCTCGAGGGTCGCGCCGAGGCGGTCCTCGTCCGGGCGCTCGAGCCGACGGACGGAATCGACACCATGCGCGCACGCCGCGGGCTCGAGGACGACCGCCTCCTCTGTTCCGGGCCGGGCCGCCTGTGCCAGGCGCTCGGGATCACGCGGAACCACGACGGTCTCGCCCTCGACGAGCCACCCTTCGCGTTGCTCGCGGCCCCGGAAGAAGTCGACGTCGTCCGCGGCCCGCGGGTGGGGATCACTCGGGCGGCCGACGTTCCCTGGCGTTACGCGCTGGCGGGCTCGCGCTTCCTGAGCCGCGCCCTCCGGCCTGCCTCTACCCCCGAGCGACGACGAGCCTGACCGTCATGTTCGGCACCGCGGCCCGGCCGGCGCGAGGAATCTGCGTCATGACGGCGCCTCGCCGCTTGCCGTCTGCGTAGGTCTCGACGACGCCGGCGAGCTCACGTCGGGCGAGGAGCCTGCGCGCGCGGGCCAGCGGGAGGCCGACGACGTCGGGGATGCGGCCGTGCACCGCCTTCGGGAGGACGATGCGAACGGTCTCCCAGGATGACAGCGTCCCGCCCGCCGGGATCTGGGCCGTGACGACCCCGAGCTGCTCGCCCGGCTCGGCCGGACGCGAGATCACCTCGGGCGTCAACGGCATGCTCAGGAGCTGCTCCTCCGCGAGCCTGCGTCGAGAGCCGACGACGTCGGGCACGTCGACTTCGTTCGGCTTGCACGGCGCCTCCGCGCTCGGCTCCGAGCCGACGAAGTAGACGACCTGGCGGGTGTCGCGGCAGTTGCCGTTGTCGAGGAGCCACCGCTGGCCGCGGTGGACGACCTGCTGCGGCGTCACCTCCTCGAACACGGGCGCCGGGAAGGGCTCGGGCGGCTCCTCGAGGTAGCGGAGGGCACTCCGCATGAACGCCCGCCAGATGAGCGCCGGGTATGTTCCGCCCGCTACCGGCTCGCCCTCGAACTCGGTCAACATCGGCTTCAGCTTGTTGGGATACCCGACCCAGACTGCGACGGCCAGCTGTGGCGTGTAGCCCACGAACCAGGCGTCGCCGTAGTTCTCGGTCGTCCCGGTCTTCCCGGCTGCCGGCCGGGAGCCGAGCTGGGCGCGCTCGCCCGTGCCCTCCTCGAGGACGCCTCGGAGGATGGACGTGAGGTGGGCGGCGTTGTTCTCGTCCATGACCTGCTGGGGCACCGCGTCGTTCGAGTCGACGCGGTTGCCGTCCTCGACGCGCAGGACCGCCCGGGGAACGTTGCCGAGCACGGAGCCGTCGATCCGCGACCCGCCGGCGGCGAACGTCGAGAACGCCCGTGCCATCTCGAGCGGGCTCACCGCCTCGACGCCGAGGCCAATGGCGAAGTAGTCGTCGAGTGGGCGGGTGACGCCGAGCTTCCGTGCGGTGCGGGCGACGTTCGCCGGGCCCACCTGTGCGGTCAGCTGAGCGTAGACGGCGTTGTCCGAGTGAATCGTCGCGTCAACGACGTCGATGGATCCGAGGTACGCCCCCTCGTAGTTCTCGACCGACCAGAGCTTGTCGCCGAGGTTGATCGTCGTCGGCTCCGACTCGAAGACGGTCTGCGGCGCGATTCCCTGCTCGAGCGCGGCGGCGAGCACGAACGGCTTGAACGCCGAGCCGGTCTGCCGCTGGCCCTGGACGGCGAGGTTGAACTGGCTCTTGGAGAAGCTCTTGCCCCCGACCATTGCGAGCACGCGCCCGTCGCGCGGATCGATGGCGACGAGCGCGGCCGCGGGGCCGCCCTTGCTCTCGAGCCACTCGTCGATCGACTCGCGGGCGAGCCGCTGGAGCTCCAGGTCGATGGAGGTGTAGATGCGCAGCCCTCCGCCGAAGACCTTGCCCGAGCCGTAGTAGGGGAGGAGCTGCTGCTTGACGTACTCGGCGAAATGGCTCGACCGGCCGCGGGAGCCCGGAAGGCCGATGTCCTCCGGCTCCGGCAGCGCCGCCTCCGCCGCCCGGTCGAACTCGTTCGGGCCGATGAGGCCCTGCTCGAGCATGAGGCGGAGAACCGTCTCTCGGCGAGCCTTGGCCGCTTTCGGGTTCGCCGCCGGATCGTAGGCGCCCGGGTTCGCCGGGATGCCGGCGAGGAGAGCCGCCTCCTCGAGGTCGAGCTCGTCCGCGTGCTTGTCGAAGTAGGCGCGCGCGGCCATCTCGATCCCGTACGCGCCGTTCCCGAAGTAGATCGTGTTCAGGTACGCCGTGAGGATCCTGTCCTTCGACCACCGCTGCTCCAGCTGCCATGCGAGCGCCGCCTCCTTCAGCTTGCGGCTGACCGTCTGCACGTCCTCCGTGTACTGGTTCTTGATGAACTGCTGCGTGATGGTCGAGCCACCCTGGACGACCTTCTTATGCTGGATGTCCGCCCACAGTGCGCGTGCCATTCCCTGGATGTCGACGCCTCGATGCTCCCAGAAGCGGCGGTCCTCCACGGCGA
>DASQWP010000156.1:0-5211 GCA_035640195.1 Gaiellaceae bacterium
AACGTCGGCCGGAGCATCCTCGGCCCGCTCGCGGCGCAGTCGGCTGTCGACGCCCTCAACGAGCGGCTCGGCGTCGACAGGCCGCTCTTCGTCCAGTACGGCGACTGGATCTCGAGCTTCTTTCGCGGCGACCTCGGTGAGTCGCTCGTCTTCGGCCGGCCGGTCGCCGACCTCGTCTGGAGCGCCCTCCAGAACTCGCTCAAGCTCGCCGCCGTCGCGTTCGTGATCGTCGTGCCGCTCGCGGTCGCGGGCGGCGTGGTCGCGGCGCTCAACGAGGGGGGGTTCCGCGACCGCTTCATCACCGTGACCGGCCTTTCCGCGACCGTCGTGCCCGAGTTCGTGTCGGGCATCTTCGTCATCCTCGCCTTCGGACTCTGGCTCGATCTCCTGCCGATCAGCGCGCAGGCGCCTCCGGGCAGCGGCCCCTTCACTCAGATCAAGCACCTCATCCTTCCTTCCATCCCCCTGGTCTTCGTCCTCTTCGGCTACATCGCACGCATGGCCCGCGCGGGCACGATCGAGGCGCTGGAAGCCGACTACACGCGCACGGCCATGCTCAAGGGCCTCCCGCGGCGGACGGTCATCCGCCGCCACGTGCTTCGGAACGCGCTCTTGCCGACGATCGCCGTCGTCGCGACGCAGACCAGCTACCTGATCGGCGGCCTCGTCGTCATCGAGACGCTCTTCAACTACCAGGGGATCGGACGGCTGCTCTTCCAGGCAGCGCGGCAGAAGGACTTCCCGCTCCTCGAGGGCGGCGTGCTCGTGATCGGGATCATCGTCCTCGGGGCGACGCTCCTCGCCGACCTCGCCTACTCGCTCCTCAACCCGCGCATTCGCTACGCGGCGTCCGAATGACCACCGCGCCCGATCCGCTCATCCTCGTCCCCGAGCAGCTCACGAAGGCGTCCGACGACGCGCGGGTCGCGCGCCGCGAGCGGCTCCGGCTCGTTCTGCGCTCGAAGACGTTCCTCGTCGGAAGCGTCATCTTTCTTTTCTGGATCTTCTGCGCGCTGTTCGGCGAGATGGTCGCGCCGAAGAACCCGTTCGCCAGCGATCCGCTCAACCGGCTGGCCTCTCCCTCGGGCGAGTTCTGGTTCGGCACCGACCGGCTCGGGCGCGACGTCTTCTCCCGCGTGCTTGCCGGGGCGCGGGAGATCCTGACCGTCGCGCCGCTCGCGACGCTCCTCGGGACGGGGATCGGGACGATCCTCGGACTCGTCACCGGCTACTTCCGGGGGCTCGTGGACGACGCGATCATGCGGTTGATGGACGCGCTTCTGGCCGTCCCCCTGGTGATTCTCGCGCTGCTCGCGCTCGTCGCGCTCGGCCCGTCGAACACGACCGTGATCGTCGTGATCGGGATTGTCTTCACGCCGCTCGTCGCCCGCACGGTGCGAGCGGCGGTGCTCTCCGAGGCGCAGCTCGAGTACGTGCAGGCGGCGAGGCTCCGCAACGAGCGCGCTCCCTACATCATGTTCGCCGAGATCCTCCCGAACGTCCTCCCGCCGGTGATCGTCGAGTTCACAGTCCGGCTCGGCTATGCGGTCTTCACGATCGCGGCGCTCTCCTTCCTCGGCTTCGGCATCCAGCCGCCGGCTCCCGACTGGGGACTCCAGGTCTTTGAGAACTACGGATTCCTGAGTGCCAACATCTGGTGGCCGGTGCTCTTTCCCGCGGTTGCGATCGCGTCCCTCGTCGTCGCCGTCAACCTGATCTCGGACGGCATCACCCAGGCCTTCGAGCGATGACCGCCGCCGTCCCCGACCTTCCCCTTGCGGTGCCAGCGCTCGAGCTTCGCGACCTCGAGGTTGCGTACCGGGTGCGAGGCATAGACCGGCCGGTGCTGCGGGGCGTCTCGCTCGAGATCGCGCAGGGAGAGGCCTACGGGCTGGTCGGCGAGTCCGGCTGCGGAAAGACGACGGCCGCGTTCGCCGTCATGCGCTACCTCCCGCGGAACGGGCGCGTCACGGGCGGCTCGATCGGCGTCGGCGGCAACGACCTCCTCGCCATGAGCGAGGCGCAGGTCCGGCATCTGCGCGCGAAGACCGTCTCGATGGTCTACCAGAATCCCGGCACGGCCCTGAACCCGTCCATCCGGGTGGGGGAGCAGGTGGCGGAGGTCTTCCGGATCGCGGGACGCTCGAAGGAGGAATCCCGCGAGCGTGCCCGCGCGATGCTGGCCAAGGTGCAGATCTCCGACCCGGCGCGGGTGCTGAAGCGTTACCCACACCAGCTCTCGGGCGGGATGCAGCAGCGCGTCGTGATCGCGATGGCGCTCGCCTCCGACCCGACGCTGCTCATCCTCGACGAGCCGACGACCGGGCTCGACGCCACTGTCGAGGCGGAGGTGCTCGACCTCGTCACGGCGCTCAGGGCCGAGTTCGGAACGAGCGTTCTCTTCATCAGCCACAACCTGGCGGTGATCGCGAAGATGTGCGAGCGCGTCGGCGTCCTCTACGCCGGCCGCCTCGTCGAGGAAGGGCCTGCGGGCCAGGTATTCGAGAACCCGCGCCATCCGTACACCGTCGGCCTTCTCCGCTGTATTCCGCGGAGGGGCGTGCGGAAGGACCAGACGCGCCTCGACACGATTCCCGGCTTCCTCCCCTCGCTCGGCGCCGCGCTCCCCGGTTGCGTCTTCGCCGACCGTTGCGGCCTGGCCCAGGAGATCTGCCGTGCCGAGGAGCCGGCGCTGATCGACCTCGGAGGGGGCCGCTCGAGCCGTTGCCACTTCCACGAGCAGGCGCATCTGCTGCCCCGAGCGACGGCCCCACGCGGACACGCCGCGAGCAGGGACGGGGGCGGCGGGGAGCCGATCGTGCGGGTCGAGAGCGTGAGCAAGACGTTCAAGCAGGAAGGGCACGAGATCCGCGCACTCGCGGACGTCTCCTTCGCCATCCGTCCGGGAGAGACGCTCGGGCTCGTGGGAGAGTCCGGGAGCGGCAAGACGACGCTCGCCCGCGTTCTCCTCGGCCTCAGCGAGCCGGATGCCGACTCGCGGCTCGAGCTGGACGGGAGGCCGCTCGCCTCCCGCGTGGGCAAGCGGGACACCGAGCAGGTGCGCGCGATCCAGATCGTCTTCCAGAATCCCGACGCCGCGCTCAACCGGCGCTTTTCCGTCCGGCGCATCATCGGGCGGGCGCTGAAGAAGCTCCTCGGCGTCCGCGGCAGCCAGCGGGACGAGCGGCTCGAGACGCTCGCGCAGTCCGTCCGGTTCGACAACCGCCTGCTGGGAGCGCGCCCGAGCCAGCTTTCGGGCGGGCTCAAGCAACGCGTCGCCATCGCCCGCGCCTTCGCGGGCGACCCACGGGCCGTGGTCTGCGACGAGCCCACCTCGGCTCTCGACGTCTCCGTGCAGGCCGCCATCCTCAACCTGCTCGCCGACCTCCAGAACGACAAGGGCGTCACCTACCTCTTCATCTCGCACGATCTCGGGGTCGTTCGCTACCTCTCCGACCGGATCGCGGTTCTCTACCTGGGCCGGGTGATGGAGCTCGGCGACGCCGAGGTCGTCTTCAACGCGCCGCACCACCCGTACACCGAGGCACTCCTGTCGGCGGTGCCGACGCTGGACCGCGGGGAGCGGCCGCGGATCAAGCTCGAGGGCGAGATGCCGAGCGCCGCCGACCCACCCTCCGGCTGTGTCTTCCACACGCGTTGCCCCCGCAAGCTCGGTGAGATCTGCGAGACGGAGGAGCCTCCGCTCGTGGAGGCCGAGCCCGGTCACCTGATGCGCTGCCACATCTCGATCGAGGAGTTGCGGCGACTTCAAGCGACGGCGCCCGACGCAGGGAACCGAGGCCGGAGCCCGTCGGGTAACAGAGGGGCCTAGAGCCGGCCGGAGTACCCGACGTTGTGCCGCTTGAGGGTCTCGTCCGTGCCGAAGTAGGCGTGCTTCGACATGTCCGGGGAGTAGCGGCTGGCCGGAGGGGTGCGTCCGAGCGCCTCCGCGAGGGAACGGACGAGGTGCGGGGCGTTGCCGCAGCAGACGCCGAGGTAACGGACGCCCAGACGGTCGGCCTCGCGGGCGAACTCGGCGATGTCGTAGCGGTTGCACTGCAGGGGGTCGAGAGCGGTCGGGAAGGGCATGCCGTCGAGCTCGGGGTCGCGCAGCGACTGGAACGTCGGCTCGACCTCGGTCGTGCGGTAGGGAACCGGGAGCGCCGCCACGTGCCCGGAGACCTTCTCCCGGATGGAAGCCAGGAAGGGAAGCATCGTCTGGGGGCCGCGGATGCAGTTCAGCCCCACGACTTCAGCGCCGTGCTGCTCGAGCATCGCGCAGGCGTCGGCGGGCGCGAGGCCCTCGCGGGTCAGGGGCTCCTGGTGGACGCACATCGTCACGACGGCGGGGAGCCCGGCGGCCTTGATCGCCTCGAGCGCCATTCGCGCTTCCTCCGCGTAGGAGAAGGTCTCGGCGATGACGAAGTCGACGCCCGCGTCGGCCGCCCAGCCGACCTGTTCCTCGAACATCGCCCGGACAACGTCCTTCGAGGCCTCGTCGTCCGGGTCGAAGACGTTCGTGTTGCAGATGTCGCCTGCGAAGAGCGTGCCGGTCTCGTCCGCGACCTCCTTGGCGAGCGCGAGCGCCTGGAGGTTGAGGTCCTCGAGCAGATGCTCCTTGCCGACGATGCGCATCTTCTCGCGGTGCCCGTAGTAGGTGAACGCCTCGACGACGTCGGAGCCCGCGTGGACGAACTCCCGGTGGAGCTCGGTCACCTTCTCCGGGTGGTCGAGCACGACCTCCGGCACGAAGGCGCCGGCCTGCACGTACCCGCGCCGCTCGAGCTCGAAGAGGTAGCCCTCGGCGCAGACGACGTGCCCGCGCTCGAGCCGCTCGAGGAGTCCCTCGCCCGCCATGGCCGCCGAGTCTACCGTCCCACGCAGCCACGTCCGGGGCCTGGCCCCGGACATGGCTTCTCGGGCCGTATCCGCGGCCGGGCGGGCGAGTCCGCAAAGGCCGTGCCGGGGTCAGACCCCGGCAGGGCTGCTACGGACACGGCTCGCTCGCGACCTTCGCGCCTCGCGGCTGCGACTGCCTGCGGGGACATGTCCAGGTGCCTGGCACTGGGGCATGTCCCTTCGAGGCCTGCCGGGGTCAGACCCCGGCGTATCCGAGGCCGCCATGTCCGGGGTCAGGCCCCGGGCGTGTCCGAAAGGGCCCCCTCGTGGACGAGGTCGCGGATGGGCTCCACGTCGGCCGCGAGGGGGTCG
>DASQWP010000157.1:0-9378 GCA_035640195.1 Gaiellaceae bacterium
GTCGCCCGTGCGCACCGCGACGGAGAGGTTCGACCCGATCCCCGCAAGCGGCCCGCGCAGGTTGCGCTCGACGTCGTAGTTGAGCGCCTTCAGCGGGCTTACGTAGAGCACCTGGGTCCCCTCCCCCGGTCTCGCCTCGTCGAGCGCCCAGAGGAACGCGGCCAGAGTCTTCCCGGAGCCGGTGGGCGCCTGGATCAGCGTGTTCTTGCCGGAGGCGATGGCCGGCCACCCCCGCTCCTGGGCCGGCGTCGGGGCGTCGAATGTGCGCTCGAACCACTCGCGAACTGCAGGGCTGAAGGGTGCGAGCGGCTCCACGGCTCCAGCCTAGCGGCGCGGCTCCGGCCGGGAAAAGCGGCGGATCGATAGGGATGCGCCCATCCCACCTCCCGCTTCGAGCGTAGCGGGCCCAAGCGCGCGCGTGGCGCGCCGTTTGCGCCGAAGACGTCGCGAACTAGAATCGGACTCGTGGCGATCACTCGGCCCGATCGGCTCTACTTCACCGGCGACGACGAGGCCGACCGGCTGCTGGCACGGGAGCCGCTGGCCCTCCTCGTCGGCTTCGTCCTCGACCAGCAGGTGAGCGTGCAGAAGGCGTTCTCGGGGCCGCTCGAGCTCTGGCGGCGCCTGGGCTCGCTCGACGCGGCGACGATCGCGGGCATGGACCCCGGCGAGCTCGAGTCGGCATTCCGGGAGCGCCCCGCGCTCCACCGCTACCCGGGCGCGATGGCCCGGCGCACGCAGGAGCTCTGCGCCGCGATCGCGAGCGACTACGACGGGGATGCCGCCCGAGTCTGGACCGAAGCGGAGACCGGGGCGGACCTGCAGCGCCGCCTACTCGACCTGCCCGGCATCGGCCCGATGAAGGCGCGCTCGCTCATCGCCATCCTGGGAAAGCGCTTCGGCGTGCGCCCGCCTGGCTGGGAAGAGGTCGCACCGACCCACCCCACCCTCGGCGACGTCGACTCGGCGGAGGCTCTCGAGGCCTACCAGGAGAAGAAGCGAGCCTTCAAGGCCTCGCTCCGCGCCAAGGACGCGGGCTAGCTCAAACCAAATCGGCCTCCGAACCGAACCGGGAAGCGACAAGCGATCCCGGGAGGCATGCATGCCCAAGAGAATCGTCTTCGCGGTCCTGCTTGCGGTCGGAGCGCTCAGCCTCGTCGCGGCGGGTTGCGGAGGAGACGACGACGAAGGGGGCGGAGAGGCGGTCGAGGTGGAGCTCTCCGAGCAGAACGGGTCGGGACAGTCCGGCACGGCCACGCTCGAGCCGGCCGGCGAGGGGCGGACCACGGTGACGCTCGAGCTCTCGAACCCCCCGGACGTGCCGCAACCCGTCCACATCCACGAAGGCACCTGCGCCGAGCTCAATCCCCAGCCCGCCTTCCCGCTCACGAACCTCGAGGACGGCTCGTCGGAGACGACGGTCGACATCTCCGTCGAGGATCTCCAGAGCGGCGAGTACGCGATCAACGCCCACGCCTCGGAGGAGGACGTCGAGACCTACGTGGCGTGCGGGGACATCTCGTAGGCGCTACTCGCGCGCAGCGCGGCTCGCGCGGCCAGATGACCGCACATGCCGTGCACGCCCCCGCCGGGAGGAGTCGAGGCCGAGCAGAGCCAGACGCCTCCCGCGGGGGTCCTGTAGGGCAGCGCGCTCGGCACCGGCCGGAAGAGGAGGCTCCTGAGGTCGGAGGCGCCCCCGTTCAGGTCGCCACCCACGAGGTTGGGGTTGTGACGCTCGAGCTCGCCCGGGCCCATCGTGTGGCGCGCGAGGACGACCTCGCGGAAACCGGGGGCGAAGCGCTCGATCTGCGCCTCGATCCGCTCGGCCATGTCCACGCCGGAGCCGTTCGGGACGTGGCAGTACGCCCACGCCGTGTGCTTTCCCTCCGGCGCCCGGCTCGGATCGAAGAGCGTGTGCTGGGCGAGGAGAACGAAGGGCCGCTCCGCGTGCTCGCCGCGCGCGGGCGCGCGCTCGGAGGCCTCGATCTCGCTCAGCGTCCCCCCCAGATGCACGGTCGCGGCGCGTGCGCACTCGGGCGCCGCCCAGGGGATGGGAGCGTCGAGTGCGTAGTCCACCTTGAAGGCGCCCGGGCCGTAGCGGAAGCGGGCCAGCCTGCGGCGGTAGCTCTCCGGGAGCCGCCGGCCCGCGAGGCGTGCGAGAGCCGGGGGGCCGATGTCGCAGAGCACATCCCGCGTCGGCCCGAGCTCGTCGAGCGACTCGACCGGCGCCCCTGTCTCCAGCCTGCCTCCCTCCGCTTCGAGCACCCCGAAGAGCGCGTCTGCGATCCGCTGTGACCCGCCCCTCGGGAAGGACCAGCCGAAAGCGTGACCGGCCATCGCGAGGACGAGCCCGAACGCGGCGGACGGGCTCTTCCCCAGCGGAAGCATGGAGTGGGCGGCGCAGCCGGCGAAGAGGCCGCGTGCCCGCTCGCCGGCGAATGTCCCGCGGGCGAGGCCGCTCGCCGAGCGAAGCCCCCGCAGGCCGAAGCGCGCCAGCGCGAGCGGGTGGCGGGGGACTGTGACGAGTGGGCCGAGCAGCGCGTCCTCGAGCGTCGGCCAAGCGTCGACGAGCGGGCGGAACAGGCGCGCGTAGGCGGCGGAGTCCTCTCCCAGGCCGGCCGCCGTGGCCTCCACCGAGCGTTCGAGGAGCACCGCCGTCCCGTCGTCGAAGGGGTGGGCGACGACGGCGGGCGACTCGACGAGCTCGAGCCCGTGCGCGGCAAGCGGCAGGAAGCGGAGGAACGGCGAGCCCGGAACGAAGGGATGGATCGCCGAGCAGACGTCGTGGACGAACCCGGGGAGCGTGAGCTCGGCCGAGCGCGTCCCGCCGCCCACCGCGTCGGCGCCCTCGCGCACGAGCACCGAGCGGCCGGCCTGCGCGAGCGTGATCGCCGCGGCGAGCCCGTTCGGCCCGGACCCGACCACGACGGCATCCGGCCCGCTTGCGCTCAGACGACCCCGGCGAGGAGCGAGGAGCGTGCCTCCTTCACCATCTCGCGCGCGATCACGATGCGCTGGATCTCCTGCGTCCCCTCGTAGATCTGCGTGATCTTGGCGTCGCGCATCATGCGCTCGACCGGATACTCCTTCATGTAGCCGTAGCCGCCGAGGATCTGCACGGCCTCCGTCGTCACCTCCATGGCCGTGTCCCCGCAGAAGAGCTTGGCCATGGCGGAGAGCTTCGTGAGGGGCTCGACCCCCTCGTCGATCGCCATTCCGACCTTGTACAGGAGCCCGCGGGCGGCCTCGCACTTCGTCTCCATCTCGGCAAGCTTGGCCGCGATGAGCTGGTGCTCGGCGATCGGCTTCCCCATGGTCTCGCGCGATTTGGCGTACTCGAGGGCGTAGTCGGTAGCGCCCTGCGCGATCCCGAGGGCTTGCGCCGCGATTCCGGGACGGGAGCGGTCGAGGACGCGCATGGCGACCTTGAACCCCTCCCCCTCCTCGCCGATCCGGTTCTCGACGGGCACGCGGCAGTCGTTGAAGAAGACCTCGCCCGTGGTCGAGCCCTTGATGCCCATCTTCGGCTCGATGCGACCGACCTCGAAGCCGTCGAAGCCGCTCTCGACGAGAAAGGCCGAGATGTCCGCGTCGGTCTTGGCGAAGACGACGTAGAGACCGGCCACGCCCGCGTTGGTGATGAAGCGCTTGGAGCCGTTGAGGACATACTCGTCCCTCTCCCGGCGCGCCTCAGAGCGCATCGCCGCGGCGTCCGAACCCGAGCCCGGCTCCGTCAGCGCGTAGGCGGGCAGCCACTCGCCGCTCGCCAAGCGGGGCAGGTAGCGCTCCTTCTGCTCCTCGCTCCCGTCGTTCTTGATCGCGAGCGCGCCGAGCTCCTGGAGCGCGAGGATGAGCCCCGTCGTCGCGCAGACCTTCGAGATCTCCTCGATGGCGACGAGCACCATCAGCGTCCCGGTCCCCGCCCCGCCGTAGCGCTCCTCGAACGGGAGGCCGAGGATCTCGTGCTCGCGGAAGAGCTCCACCATGTCCCATGGGAACTCGGAGGACTCGTCGATCTCGGCGGCCCGCGGGGCGATGCGCTCGCGCGCGAGCGTCCGGATCAGGTCGCGGATCTCCCGCTGCTCGTCGCTGAGCGGCTCGAAGCCCATCGGCGCCGAAGTCTAGTGCGACGCCCTCACCGCCAGACGAGGTCGCGAGCGGCAAGCGGGACCGGTATGCCCGGCGAGGACGGCTCGCCGAACGGGAAGAAGACGATCTCCTCTTGCCTCGTCGCCGCGATCCACTCCTCGTCGGGCGACCACGAGAGCGCCTCCACTCCGACCGGCAGGCGCACGCGTCGCCCCTTCCGGTCGAGCACGATCGCTCCGCGCGAGGAGCGCGCCGCCGCGAAGTTACCGTCGGGGCTGATCCGCAGTCCCGACATCTCCGTCCCGAAGGCAGTGGGCTGCGCGACGAGGCTGCGACCACGGAAGAGCGCGAGCATGTCCGGAGCAGCGCTCCGCGGTGCGGCACGGATGACGGCCGCCAGGGTCGTCTGGGTGAGCCAGCCGGCTTCCACGAGCTCGAAGTCTCCGCCGAGCTCGCGGGCGAGGTCCTCGCGGGAGAGGAGGACACGGTCGGGGAAGAGCGAGACGAGCTCGCCGTTCCGGACGGCCGTGAGCGGTCCCTTCGGGCGCCATGACGGCGCGCACCCCCGGGCGCGCGAGAGGATCGGCCCGCCCAGCTCGGAGAGCTCGATGTGGCCCGACCGGCAGCGGGCGACCAGGATGCGCTGCGCGTCGCCCATCGGCTGGCCGAAGCGCCGGGCCACGAACCCCGTCAGCCGGCACTGCCGCTCCGAAGAGGCGGATAGGTCGTCGAGGTCGGGGAGCGCGAGCGAGTGCAGGCGACACCCCTCGGCTGCATACGTGAGCACGCCGCGGAGGCCGGCCTCCCGCAGGGCTGCGGTGGCGGCGATGCTCTCGTCGGCCTCCCAGTCGAGGTCGCGGACTGAGACAGGAATCCGGATCAGCGTCCCGTCGGGATCCTCGGTGGCGAAGACGTAGACGCTTGTCCGAGTCGCTAGCGCGGTCCAGCGCTCGTCGGGAGACCAGGCGATTGCGTACGGAGCGGTGACGCCCTGGGGAAGGGCGACCGGGTCGCCGTCTCGCGTGAAGACGCTGACAGTGCCGTTCTCGCGCTCGATCAGCGCGACGTACGTTCCACGCGGGCTCGGGCGCAAGAGGCCCGCGTCTCCGAGCTCCCAGCGGGCAAAGGCAGCGAGCGCCCGCTCGTCCTCGACGACGGTGAAGATCCGGTCGCGCCCCTCGCTGTCGGTGAGGAGCGCCGCGATCCGGTCCCGGCCGAGCGGGACGGCTTGCACCGCTCGGTACGCGCCCTCGAGGCCGGTCGAGCTCCGCAGAGCCCGGCTGAGCTCCTCCTTCGACAGGATGACCTGCACGACCCCGACTCCCAGGCCGGCCCAGACGACGTCTCCCTCGAAGGTGCCGATCCCGTCCGTCGGGATGTGGGGCTCGCACCGCTGGATGCGCGAGGCGGGTGCCGGGCGAAGGCCCGGGAGGCGGAGGGCGTGCAAGCGGCAGCCCGCGTCGCTGTACACGAGCGTGCCCGTGGCGCCGGCGGTGCGGAGGGCGTCCGCGGCCGCGGACCGCTCCGGCGCTACGGTCGCCTCCGCGGGCGCTCGGCGAGACGGCTCAGATCCGTTTCGGAAGGCGTCGACAGCCGCGGCCACGCCGAGCACGGCGACGGCCGCGACCAGGATCCCGGTCGGAAGGCGACGCATCGACCTTCATTGTGCGCCGAACCGTGCGTGCAGGTGGTTGTCATGGTTCGCGAGCACTTGGACGACGCCCGGCGGACCGCGGAGGCCCGTTCCGGGACCCACGAACACGCGGATAGCCCCGGCCCGGACGAAGCGATCGACGAGATCCTGGGAGAGCCGCCGGTCGATCTGCTCCGCGCGCTTCGGCGCCCGTTCCCGCCTGTCGAGGCGGGGATAGTAGATGTCCACGTCGAGCCCGTTCTGGTGCGAGACGTGACGGGGCCCGAAGTAGCCGCCGCGGGGGCGGCTGAGGTCGCCGATTCCCAGGCGCGGCGCGCGGAGGTGATCCCGGGCGTACTCGCGGACGATGCCGAGCACGAGGCGAACGACCTCGTCCGTTCCGTGGCGCCGCCAGGCCCGGTTCGGCGACCGGTGCAGCAGCGGGTCCCACGTGAAGAAACGGGGCCCCTCCCGCGGCAGCCGCACGCCGCGCACGAGGCGGCCGGAGCTCCACGTCCCCATCGCCTCGGAGTCGCGCCACCGGATCGGCCGCGGCGGGGGCTGCGGGGCGGGCTCGCTCGCGACCGGAGCCGGAACCCGGCGCGACCCGGTGTCGAGGTACGCGGCCGCGACGGCGGGGAGGGCAAGCGCGAGCACGACGAATGCGATGAGAACCCTCACGGGCTGGGAGTAGTACGCTCAGGGACGAGTTGGGGTCCCGGACCTCGGCGACAAGGGTACGCGTAGGAGGAGCTATGGGTCTCGGCACGATCCTCTCGGCGGCGCTCGCGCTCGTGTTTCCCGGCCCGGCCGGGGCCGGCGAGCACCGCCGGGAGCTGCTCGGCTACTCCGTGCAGGACCGCCCGGTCCGCGTCCACCGGGTCGGCAGCTTCCCGAGCCCGCGCCGGATCCTGGTCGTCGGCTGCATCCACGGCAACGAGTGCGCGGGCCTGAAGATCACGCGACGCCTTGTGCGAGAGCGACGGCCGCGCCGGATCGACCTCTGGGTCGTCCACGCCCTCAACCCCGACGGCCGGCGGCTCGGCGTGCGCCAGAACGCGCGCGGCGTCGACCTCAACCGCAACTTCCGGTCTCAGTGGATCTCGATCGGGCAGCGCTGGGATCCGTACTACTCGGGGCCGCGCCCCTGGTCGGAGCCCGAGACGCGACTCGCCCGGAACCTCATCCGACGCATCCGGCCCGACGTGACGATCTGGTACCACCAGCCGCAGGCGGTCGTGCGCGCATGGGGACACAGCCGGCGGACGGCGCGCCGCTACGCACGGCTCGCGCAGGAGCCGTACCGCTCGCTGCGGTGGCCGCATGGGTCGGCGCCGAACTGGCAGAACCATCGCTTCCGGCGGACGGACGCTTTCGTCGTCGAGCTCGCCGCCGGCCCGCTCACGGATGCCGCCGCGCGTCGGCACGCGCGCGCCGTCAGGCGGCTGCTCGCGCCTTCCTGACATCCGACGACGGCGCGAACTCCGCGCCGGCCGCCTTCATCTCCTCGATCGCGCGCGCCGAATCGCCGGCCTCGACCTCCACTCCGCGAATCGCGTCCTCGACGACGGTGACGTCGAAGCCGAGGTCGCGCGCGTCGAGCACCGTGTTCTTGACGCAGTAGTCGGTGGCGAGCCCCGTGACGAAGAGCCGGTCGACACCGCGATCGCGCAGGAGGTCGCCGAGGCGCGTGTCCTGGAAGCCGGAGTAGCCCTGGCTCGACGGGTCCTGGCCCTTGTCGACGACGACGTCCACCTTCGCCCGGTCGAGTGACCGATGGAGCTCGGCCCCCTCGGTCCCCTGGACGCAGTGCACCGGCCAGATCGAGGGCGGATCCGTGCCCTTCCAGGAGGCCGGGTCGACCTCGACTCCCCTGAAGGAACCGTGCTCGGGCGGGTGCCAGTCGCGCGTGGCGACGACGAGGTCGAAGGAGTCGACGAGCTCGCCGATCGGGCCTCCGATCTGGGCGCCGTCGGGAACGGCGAGCGCACCTCCGGGCGTGAAGTCGTTCTGGAAGTCGACGACGAGAAGGGCGTCCACGCCCCTAGCGTAGCGGCGTCTCGGTCTCCTCCCGGACGACGGCGGGGTCGACGAGGAAGCGTGCGAGCCGCTCTGCCTCCTCCTCGTCGAGCGAGACGGCCGCCTCCGCCCGCATCGACCGCGGGGATTCGTTCCAGACGCTGAAACGAACGTGAGAGCACTCCCCGCCGAGGTAGCGAGAGACGCGCAGCGCCTTGCCCCTGTCGCCCTCGATCGCCGGGTGGGCATGGAAGAAATCGACGATCTTCAGGCGCTGTGTCGCGCTGCACCAGGGGCAGAAGCGAAAGCGCTCCTCGACCTCTCCGCGACAGCTCGCGCAGGTGCGCATGTTGCGCCAAGCGTACGACCCGCCCGGGACCTCCGCAAGCCGCGCAGCCGTACCCTCGGGGATGGACCGGACCGTTGTACCCGCTCGTATAGTCAGATCGCGATGGCGAGCGCAGGCCGCGACGAGCGCGCCTGGGTTCGGGGAGCCCAGGGGGGATCGGCCTCAGACCTCGAGGCCCTGTTTCGCAACCACTGGCCGCGCGCCTACCGGGCCGCCTACCTCGTCGTCCACGACGCGGCGGCCGCGGAGGACATCGCGCAGGAGGCGTTCCTGGCGGCGGTGCGCGCCCTGGACCGCTTCGACCGCCGGCGGCCCTTCGGCCCGTGGCTGCACCGGATCGTCGTCAACCGCGCGATCGACTGGGCCCGCGCGCGCACCCTGCGGCGCGAGGTCGCGGGCGAGGCGGTGCTCGAGCGCGTCCCCGCGGCTCCTGAGCGGGAAAACCCGCGAGAGCTCTCCGCAGGCGTCGTCGCGGCGCTCGAGTCGCTCTCGCCCGAGCACCGGGCCGTGATCGTGCTCCGGTACCTGCTCGAGTACTCGCCGGGCGAGATCGCGGGCATCCTCGAGGTTCCGCGCGGGACGGTGAACTCCCGCCTGCGACGGGGACTGGACGCGCTGGCAGGGCAGATCACGGTGGAGGAGCCGTGATGGAGCAGGAGCTCGGCCGCGTCTTCCTCACGACCCCGGTCCCCGACGAGCTCGATGCCCAGCGCCGTGCATGGACCGTCGTGCGCTCCGCCTACGCCGAACGCGAGCCCCGCGGGCGGCGTCGGGGCCTGCGGCCGATCCTCGCTCTGGCCGTGCTCGCAGCACTGGTGGCCGCCGCGCTCAGCCCGCCCGGGCGGGCCGTGGGCGACTGGATCCGCGACACCGTGCGAGGAGAGGAGCCCCCACAGCCCGCGCTCGTTCGCCTGCCGGCGAGCGGGGAGCTCCTCGTCGTCTCGGAGCGGGGCCCGTGGATAGTGCATCCCGACGGTTCGAAGCGCTTGCTCGGCCGCTACGAGGGAGCAGGGTTCTCGCCGAACGGCTTGTTCGTGGTCGTCACGCAGGGCCGTCGGGTCGTCGCGGTCGAGCCTGACGGCGATCCCCGCTGGTCGCTCACGCACGTCCAGCCCACGGCCGACGCGCGCTGGGCGCCGAGCGGCTTCCGCGTCGCATACCGTGCCGGCCCGTCGCTCCGCGTCGTCGTCGGCGACGGCACCCGCGATCGCCGGCTCGCCCGGCAGGTCGCGGCGGTCGCGCCCGCCTGGCGGCCGGACGGCGAGGCGAACGTTCTCGCCTACGCGGA
>DASQWP010000158.1:0-15505 GCA_035640195.1 Gaiellaceae bacterium
CGCCGCCGAGCTCTCCGCCTCGGGCGTGCTCGCCGAGCTCGGCGTCGAGCTGATCGGCGCTCCTCTCGAGGTCATCCGCCGCGCCGAGGACCGCGAGCTCTTCCGCGACGCCGTGCGCAGCGTCGGCCTGCGCGTGCCCGACTCGCGCGTCGTCACGTCCCTCGACGAGCTCCACGGCGTGCGTGTGCCCGCGGTCGTGCGGCCGGCCTTCACGCTCGGCGGCCACGGCGGGGGCTTCGTGTCGACCGGCGCGGAGCTTCGCGCCCAGGTCGAGCGAGGCATCCGCGAAAGCCCCATCGGCCAGGTGCTGGTCGAGGAGTCCGTCCGCGGCTGGGACGAGTTCGAGCTCGAGGTGATGCGCGATAAGAGCGACAACGTCGTCGTCGTCTGCTCGATCGAGAACCTCGACCCAATGGGCGTCCACACCGGCGACTCGGTGACCGTGGCGCCCCAGATGACCCTCTCCGACGAGGGCTACCAGGAGCTTCGCGACGCCGCCGCGAGGGTGATTCGCGCCGTCGGGGTCGAGACGGGCGGCTCCAACATCCAGTTCGCGCGCGAGCGCGAGACCGGCGAGCTGCGCGTGATCGAGATGAACCCGCGCGTCTCCCGCTCCTCCGCGCTTGCGAGCAAGGCGACCGGCTACCCGATCGCCAAGGTCGCGGCCAAGCTGGCGGTCGGCTACACCCTGGATGAGATCCCGAACGACCTCACCGGCACGACCCCCGCGAGCTTCGAGCCGACGCTCGACTACGTCGTGGTCAAGTTTCCCCGCTTCGCCTTCGAGAAGTTTCCCGGCGCGGACGAGACGCTCGGGACGCAGATGAAGTCGGTCGGGGAGGCGATGGGCATCGGCCGCACGTTCTCGGAGGCGTTCCTGAAGGCGATGCGCTCGCGCGAGCTCGACGCGGACGCGGCCACTCCGTGGGCGACGCTCGACGACCTCCCGGCGGGCGTCCATCCGTGGTTCCTCGCCGAGCTGGAGCACGCGAAGGCGACCTTGTGCTCCACTGGCACGATCTCCGACCTGGTGGCGGACGACT
Organism: Gaiellaceae bacterium; assembly: GCA_035640195.1. Taxonomy (GTDB): domain Bacteria; phylum Actinomycetota; class Thermoleophilia; order Gaiellales; family Gaiellaceae; genus DASQWP01. The sequence continues at coordinate 1,044 of DASQWP010000158.1, forward strand.
GGGTCCGCGTCAAGTCCGCCGGCTGGTCGGACGCCGACGTGGCCGCCGCGTGGAGCACAAGCGAGGAACGAGCGCGCCTCGCGCGCCGGGGGTGGGGGGTGCGGCCTGCGTACCGGCGGGTCGACTCGTGCGCGGCCGAGGTGGAGGCGCGCTCGAACTACCTCTACTCCACCTGGGGCGAGGAGGACGAGCCACGCGAGGCGGGCCTGGCGCCGGTCGTGATCCTCGGCTCCGGGCCGAACCGGATCGGCCAGGGGATCGAGTTCGACTACTGCTGCGTCCACGCCGCGCGCGCGTTCCGCGAGCTGGGCTACGAGACCGTGATGGTCAACTGCAACCCGGAGACCGTCTCGACGGACTACGACACCTCCGACCGCCTGTACTTCGAGCCGCTCGATGCCGAGGCAGTCCTCGAGATCTGCCACCGCGAGCAACCCCTCGGAGTCGTCGCCCAGTTCGGGGGTCAGACCCCGTTACAGCTTGCGCGCGAAATCGAGAGGGAGGGCCACCGGATCCTCGGGACGCCTCACGAGGCCGTCGACCTGGCCGAGGACCGGGAGCGGTTCGCCGCCCTCTGCGACGAGCTCGGGATCGCGGTGCCGCCCTGGGACGTCGCCTCCGACCCCGCCACCGCCGTCGCGGCCTCGGAGTCGATCGGATATCCCGTCCTCGTCCGGCCGTCGTACGTCCTCGGCGGCCGGCGCATGCGGGTCTGCTACGGCTACGAGGCCGTCGCGGACGCCGCCGCAGGCTGCGGACGCGTCCTGGTCGACCGCTTTCTCGAGGGAGCCGTCGAGATCGACGTCGACGCCCTCTGCGACGGGACGGATACTTACGTCGCCGCCGTGATGCAGCACGTCGAGGAGGCGGGAGTCCACTCGGGCGACTCCTCCTGCGTCCTCCCGGCCGCCTCGCTCGAGCCGGCCCGCCTCGACGAAGTTCGCGACATCGTCCGGCGGCTCGCGCCGGCGCTCGGGGTCGTCGGCCTCGTCAACGTCCAGCTCGCGCTCCACGAGGGACGCCTCTACGTCCTCGAGGCGAATCCCCGCGCTTCGCGCACGATCCCGTTCGCCAGCAAGGCGATCGGCGTCAACCTCGTCGAGGCCGCCTGCCGCCTGATCGCGGGCGAACGGCTCGCCGAGATCTCCCTTCCCCTGGAAGGCGCGTCGAGAACGGTGAGCGTGAAGGCGGCCGTCTTCCCCTTCGCCCGCTTCCCGGGCGCGGACACCGTGCTCGGCCCGGAAATGCGTTCCACCGGCGAGGTGATGGCGAGCGGAGCGGACTTCCCGACCGCGTTCGCCAAGGCCGAGCGCGCCGCCGGACGGCCCCTGCCCCAGGACGGCACCGCGTTCCTCTCCGTGCGGGACGCCGACAAGGCGGCTGCCGTGGAGCTCGCCCGGCGCCTGGCCGGGCTCGGCTTCGCGCTCTGCGCGACGGCGGGGACGGCACGTGCCCTCGCGGCTGCGGGTCTCGCGGTCGCGCATGTCCGCAAGGTCACGGAGGCGGGGGAGGGGCCCACGGTCGTCGACCTCATCCGCCGCCGTCGCTGCGAGCTCGTCGTCAACACGCCGGACGGCAGCCACGCGCGCTCGGACGGCTACCTCATCCGCGAGGCGGCCCTCGCCGCGCGCGTGCCCTGCGTGACGACGATGGCGGGCGCCGCCACCGCGGTCGAGGCGATCGCGCGAGCGAGCCGCGGCGAGACGATCTCCCTCCAGGAGCGGGTTGCGAAGCGAACGGCTTAGTGTCGTCACCGTCGAGGCCGTGGGCCCGTATCGGCTCCTGCGCCTCGAGCGCGGGCCCGTCGAGCCCGGGATCCCGGGACAGTTCTTCATGCTGCGGGCACCCGGACGGCTCCTGCCCCGGCCCATGAGCCTCTGCCTCGCACCGAAGGGCGAGCTCTGGTTCCTCCTGGACGTGATCGGAGCGGGGACGCGGGCGCTCGCCGACGCCCAGCCGAGGGAGAAGGTGGGCGTCCTCGGCCCGCTCGGAACCGGCTTCCGTCTGGACGTGCCGCGGCCCCTCCTGGTGGGAGGCGGGATCGGAATCGCTCCCTTCCCGTACCTCTCCGAGCGACTCGGGCGCCCGCCCGCCCTGCTCGGCTTCCGGAGCCTCCTCCACGCGGAGGCGGCCGCGCTCGTCCCGGACGCGGAGGTCGTGGTCGAGCCGGCGCTCGTGACCGAGGCGCTGCCCTCGGGCCGGGACGTGCTCGCGTGCGGCCCCGAGCCGATGCTCGCGGCCGTGCGCGCGCTCGCTCCGGACGCGCAGCTCGCCTGGGAGGCGCCCATGGCGTGCGGCTACGGCGCCTGCTACGGCTGCGCCGTCGAGATCGAGGGCCGGCTGCGGCGCCTCTGCGTCGACGGGCCCGTCCTCGGCGGCCGTGTCCGGGGCCTGGCCCCGGCCGTGGCCGGAAGGGACCTGGCGGCGTGATCCTGAACGCCTCCGGCTGCCTGGATGCGCTCGCGGCGCCCGACGTCGCACGGGAGCTCGACGCCTTCGTGACGAAGACGGTGACGCCGCTTCCTCGGGAAGGCAACGCGCCCGTCCGGATCGCGGAGACGGAGGCGGGGATGCTGAACTCGATCGGCCTGGCCAACCCGGGAATCGATCGCTTCCTGGCCGACGTCCTGCCCCGTCTCGAAGCGCTCGCGGTACCCATCTGGGTCTCGGTCGGCGGGTTCTCGGCGGACGACTACGCGCTCTGCTGCTCGCTCCTCGACGGGCGCGACGAAGTCGCGGCCGTCGAAGTCAATGTCTCCTGCCCCAACGTGGCCGCTGCCGACGAGGCTGCCCACGAGATCGTCCGGGCGGCGCGCGCCGCCACCGGAAAGCCGCTCTACGCCAAGCTCTCGCCGTCCCTTGCCGACATCGCCGCGGTGGCTCTCGCGGCGGCCGAGGCGGGCGCCGACGGTCTCTCGCTCGTGAACACGCTCCGCGGCCTCGCGCTCGACGGGCGCACTCTCCGGCCGGCCCTCGCCACGGCAACGGGCGGGCTCTCGGGCCCCGCCCTCCGATCTGTCGCGCTCGCCGCCGTCTACACGTGCTACGCGGCGACCGCCCTTCCGGTCGTCGGGATGGGAGGCGTGGAGTCGGGCCGGCACGCGCTCGAGCTCGTCGCGGCGGGCGCGTCCGGCGTCGCTCTCGGAACGATCCTGTTCGCCGATCCCGCAGCGCCCGGCCGAATCCGGGCAGAGCTGTCGGCCGAGGCGGCCAGGCACGGCTTCGCAAGCCCACTTGCGGCGCGCGGCTGCGCACACGATCCCGTTGTCAAGGTAGAAAACGCACGCCCGGAGGCACGCCGTCTCTCCACCTTGAAGGTCTAGGGGGCGCTGTTAGAATGGCGCGCCATGCAAGGCACCAAGACGCAGGTCCAGGCGCCCCTCCGCTCTCTGGACCAACGCATGGAGGCCCTGCGGAGGGCGAACGAGATCCGCGTCAGGCGGGCCCAGCTGAAGAAGGATCTCAAGGCGGGAAGCGTGCAGATCGAGAGCATCCTGCGCAATCCGCCGGAGTACGTAGAGACCGCAAAGGTCTTCGACATTCTCATGGCCGTGCCGAAGTTCGGCCGGGTGAAGGCCGCCCGCTTCCTCAACCAGTGCCGCATCAGCCAGTCGAAGACCGTGGGCGGGCTGTCCGACCGCCAGCGCGCTGAGCTGGTCGGCCTCCTGCGCCGCTGACCCGGACCCCGAGGCTGTTCGTCGTCACGGGCCCGTCGGGAGCGGGCAAAGGCACGCTGATCCGCGAGCTCCTCGCCCGTCGGAGCGATCTCGAGGTGGCTGTCTCCGCCACGACGCGCCCCAGACGCCCGGGCGAGGTAGAGGGGGTCCACTATTACTTCCTGAGCGAGGAGGAGTTCGACCGGCGCGTCGCGGCCGGTGAGTTCCTCGAGTACGTCGCCTTCGTCACCCAGCGCTCCGGGACGCTCCATTCGGAGATCGAGCGGATCGTCGGCGAAGGCAGGGCCTGCCTGCTCGAGCTCGAGCCGACCGGCGCCCTCGCCGTGCGCGACCTCGTCCCCGGCAGCGTCACGATCTTCGTCGAAGCTCCGCTCCGGGAGCTCGAGCGACGTCTGCGCGAGCGCGCAACCGAGAGCGCGGGGGAGATCGACGAGCGCCTTGCGCTCGCGCGCGAGCACCGGAGATTGGCCGGCGAGTTCGACTACGTGGTCGAGAACGACGACGTCGAGCGCGCCGTCTCCCGGCTCGAGGCGATCGTCGATCGCGAGCTCGCAGGTAAGCTTTCCGCACGATGATGCATCCACGACTAGACGATCTGCTCGGGACCGTCGAAGGCTCGCGGTACGGACTCGTGATCGCGTCCGCCAAGCGCGCCCGCCAGATCAACAACTACCACCATCAGCTCGGCGAGGGCACGTTCGACGACTTTCCACCGCCGCTCGTCGAGTCGCGCTCGAAGAACTACCTGACGATGGCCCTCGAAGAGATCGCCGAGGGCAAGATCACCGTCTCGTACAAGTAGTCCGCGGCGGGGCCGGCGTGGCGCGGGTTCTCCTCGGCGTGACCGGTGGCATCGCCGCCTACAAGGCGTGCGAGCTCCTGCGGCTGCTGGTACGGGACGGCCACGAGGTGACTCCGCTCCTCACGCCGGACTCCGAGCGCTTCGTGACCGCGCACACCTTCGAGGCGCTCGCGCGCCGTGAGAGCCCGCGGGAGCTCTATCCGCATCTCACCGAAGCGGACCTGCTCGTGATCGCGCCGCTCTCGGCGAACACGCTCGCGAAGCTCGCGCACGGGCTCGCGGACAACGTCCTCACGCAGGCGGCGCTCGCCTTCCGGGGCCCCGTCCTGGCGGCGCCAGCCATGAACGTGCGCATGTGGGAGCACCCGGCCACCCAGGAGAACGCGGCTCGCCTGCGCGAGCGCGGCGTCGAGCTGATCGGGCCCGAGGCCGGCGAGCTCGCCGAGGGGGAGCACGGCCCCGGCCGCATGAGCGAGCCGGCGGCGATCCACGCCCGCTCCCGCGAGCTCCTGGGCCTGCGCGAGACCCTTCGCGGTCGGCAGATCGTCGTCTCGGCGGGCGGAACCCGGGAGCCGCTCGACCTCGTCCGGTTCGTCGGCAACCGCTCGAGCGGCAAGATGGGAGTCGCCCTCGCGCGGGAGGCACAACGCCGCGGCGCCGACGTCACGCTCGTGGCGGCAAACCTCGCGGCGCCCTCGCCGGACGCCGTCGAGGTCGTTCCCGCCCCGACCGCCGCCGACCTCGCGCGAGAGGTGCTCGCCCGGGCCGACGCGGACGTCGTCGTCATGGCGGCGGCCGTCGCCGACTACCGTCCGCTCGAACCGGCCGGGGGCAAGCGCCCGAAGGACCGGGAGACGTGGAACGTCGAGCTCGAGCCGACCGAGGACGTCCTCGCCGAGCTGGGACGGCGGCGCCGCAACGGCCAGGTGCTCGTCGGGTTCGCCGCGGACGAGGGCGAGCGCGGCCTCGAGCGGGCGCGGGCGAAGCTGGCCAACAAGGGAGGGAACCTTTTCGTCTACAACGACGTATCCCGGTCTGACATCGGTTTCGAGTCGGACCTGAACGAGCTGGTACTCATCACGCCGGCGGGCGAGCGCACGATCGGCAGGCGAAGCAAGGAGGAATGCGCTGTGGCTATCCTCGACGAAATCGAGACCCTGCTGGGAGGGGGCTAATGGACGAGCAAGTCGTCAGTGCGAGGCAGGGTCTGGAGGCGTCGGAGGCGTCGGCGCTCGCCGGCCGGATCATCGCCAACCTGCGGCAGGTGATCCACGCGCCCGCCGAGACGCTCGAGTTCTCGGTCCTCTGCCTGTTCTCAGAGGGCCACCTGATCATCGAGGACTTCCCGGGAGTGGGGAAGACGACGCTCGCCAAGGCGCTCGCACGCTCGGTGGACTGCTCCTTCTCCCGGCTCCAGTTCACGCCTGACCTGCTCCCGTCCGACGTCACCGGCGTGAACGTCTTCAACCAGCGCTCGAACGAGTTCGAGTTCCGGCCCGGCCCTGTCTTCGCGAACGTTCTCCTCGTCGACGAGATCAACCGCGCCTCGCCGAAGACGCAGGCGGCCCTGCTCGAGTGCATGCAGGAGCGCCAGGTGACCGTCGACGGCGTCTCCTACCAGCTCGCGCCGCCCTTCATGGCGATGGCGACGCAGAATCCGATCGAGTACGAGGGCACCTACCCGCTGCCCGAGGCCGAGCTCGACCGCTTCACGATGCGGATCGCCATCGGCTATCCGCCGCTGGCGGACGAGGCGAAGATGCTGACCGAGAACGCCAGCGAGACGCCCCTCGATCGCCTGGAATGCGTCGCCAGCGCCCAGGAGGTGCTCGAGGCCATCGAGGACGCCCGCCGCATCTACGTCGAGGAGAGCCTCAACCGCTACATCGTGGCGATCCTCCGGAACACCCGCACGGACAACCGGCTCTTCCTGGGCGCGAGCCCGCGCGCCGGCCTCGCGCTCCTGCGGGTGGCCAAGGCCCGGGCTCTGGTCGACGGCAGGGACTTCGTGCAGCCGGACGACGTCAAGGCCATCGCGCCGACGGTGCTCGCCCACCGCCTGATCCTCGCCCCCGAGGCCCGCTCCGCGGGAACGGAGACGGAGGAGCTCGTGAGCGACGTCGTCGAGCGGACCCCCGTTCCGGTGTAGGACGCCGGCCGGGACGTGCTGACCGATCGCGGCCGCTGGATCCTCGCCCTCGGAGGCGGGATCTACCTCGTCGCGTGGGCGTTCGGCTCGGAGGCGCTCTACCCGATCGCGCTCGGGCTCGTCCTCGCGGTGGCGGCCGCCGCGCTCTGGGTGCGGTTCCTCAACAAGCCCATGACCCTCTACCGGAAGCTCGAGCGCGGAGATCGCCTCGACGGCGACGACGTTCCGGTCTCGCTCGAGCTCGACGTGGAGGGGAACGCCCTCTCCGGGAGCATGGTCGTTCGCGAGCAGATCGCCCGCCTCGGGGAGCGCGAGACCGTTCTCCAGCACCGGCACGGGCGGCTGCGCGGCGGCTACACGCTCCGTCGAGTCCCCCGAGGCCGCTATGGGATCGAGAAGACGCACGTGGTCCTCGAGGATCCCTTCGGGCTCGAGCGCGTCGACGTCGAGCTCCCCGCCGGAGCCTCGATCCTCGTCTATCCGCGCCTCGTCGACCTCGATCGACTCTTCTCGGAGTCGGGGGCCCGGACGCCCGAGGGACGCCGGCTGCTCCTGCGGCGACCGTCCGGCTTCGACCTGCACAGCGTCCGTGAGTACGAGCGGGGCGAGTCCCTGCGACGCGTGCACTGGCCCTCGACCGCCAAGCGGGGGCAGCTGATGGTCAAGGAGCTCGAGGACTCGCCGCGGGACGAGAGCGCCGTCCTCCTCGACGCCGACGCCGCCACGGTCGTGGGGGAGCCGCCGAACTCGAGCTTCGAGCTGGCCGTCCGCGCGGCCGGCTCGATCCTCAAGGCGCACGCGAGCCGGGGGCGGCGCGCGGCGCTGATCCTCAACTCCGCGCGGCCCGCCTACCAGCGCGTGCACTCGTTCGACGGGGACTGGCACCGGGCGCTCGAGATCCTCGCCGCCGTGCAGCCGGACGGTCGGACGCCGGTCGCGAGCCTCCTCGCCGACGACGCCGGACCCGCCTCGCGCGCGCTCGAGCTGACCGTCGTCACGTCCGCGCTCACCGGCCGTCTCGCCGAGCGGCTCGCGCAGCGCGCTCTCGCACGGCACGCCGCGAGCCTCGTCTACGTGGACGGGTCGAGCTTTGCCCCGGAGCCGCGGCTAGGCCCGAACGAAGAGGTCAAGGCGCACCTGCTCCGCGTCCAGAGCGCCGGCGTAGCCGTGGTCGTCGTGCGCCGGAGCGACGACCTTGCGAGCAAGCTCGGGCCCGAGGCCCTGAAGGCCGCCGTTGGCTAGGGCGTTCCTCCTCCTGGGGCTCACCGCCCTACTCGTCTCCTTCAGCTGGCGGCGTCTCGAGCAGGTGCCTGCCGGGTGGGGCGAGATCGCGCCCTTGCTCGCGATCGCGCTCCTGCCTGCCCTGGTCGCCGCGTTCGCCCGCACGCGGCTGAGCGCCGTCCGCGCCCGGCTCGCAGTCGGCCTGGCCTTGCTCGCCGGCACGCTCCTCGCGGCCAGCGTCGCCTTCGAGATCCCGCTCTCGGACGCCCGGCCGCGCGATCCGCAGCGCGACTTCTTCGGCCCGGTCCTCGACGGCATCCAGCGCGGCTTCCTCGACTTCTATGAGACGCGCCTGCCCTTCAACGGGCTCGACTTCGGGCTCATGCACTCGGTCGTCCTCCTGGCGATCTTCGCCTTCGTCGCCCTCACGGGCGTCTTCCTCGTGCTCGAGAAGCCCGTGGCGGCTTCGCTCGCGCTCGTCGTAGGAGTGGGCTGGCCGGCGACCCTCAACCCGGGCGAGAACGCTCTGCGCGCCGGAGCCCTCGCGCTCTTCGGCGTGCTCGCCGTGCTCTTCCTGCTCCGGGGCGCAGGCCGCCCGGCGCGCGGCCTGCCCCAGGCGGCCGCCATCGGCGTCGTCCTGGTCGGCCTCGCCGTCGTCGCCTCCGGCTCCGACGCGGTCGCCAAGAGCGCGTTTCTCTCCTGGCAGAACTGGGACCCGTACGACCGCCCCGACGATCCAGTCTCCGTCAACTACGTCTGGAACGCGAACTACGACGGCATCACGTTCCCCGAGAAGGCGACCACGGTGTTGCGCGTCAAGGTCGGGGGGCAGCGGCGCTCGCTCTACTGGCGGGCGACGACGCTCGACGACTACACGGGCGCCGTCTGGGAGGAGGAGCTCGCGCTGAGCGACCCCGAGGCCCGCGAGCAGGTGGACGCGGGCGGCGACCTCCTGCCCGCGGCGGCCCTCGACGACGAGAACTGGGTGCGCCAGGACGTGACGGTGGAGGCGCTCCGGGACACACACCTCGTCGGCTCTGCTCAGCCCGTGCGCTGGCGGCCTGGCACGGACGCGCCGGTGCAGGACGCGAACGGCGACGTAGTCGTCCTGCCGCGCTCCCTCCAGCGTGGCCAGCGCTACACGGTCTGGAGCTACGTGCCGCGTGCGAAGCCGAGCGAGCTCCTGGAGTTCGGCGGCAACTACGCCGCAGCCCTCGACCGCTACCTCGAGGTCGTCTACGAGCCGCTGCCCGACTGGGGAAGCGAAGAGCGGGCCACGACTATGGCGGTGCTGTTCGAGCAGACCGACAGCCCGCAGATCTCCGCCCAGCAGCCGCTGTACGACCAGGCGCGCGAGGTCACCGAGCAGGCGGAGACGCCGTACGAGGCCGCCCTCCTTCTGGAGGCCTGGTTCCGCGAGGGCGGCGGCTTCACGTACAGGGAACAGCCGCCGAGAGCGCTCGCCGGCGAGCCGCCCCTCGTCGCCTTCGTCGCCGACCACAGGTCGGGCTACTGCCAGCACTACGCGGGCGCCATGGCGCTGATGCTTCGGCTGCTCGGCGTGCCGGCTCGCGTGGCGGCCGGATTCACGAGCGGTACGTACGACGAGGACGACCGCGAATGGGTCGTGACCGACCACAACGCCCACACCTGGGTCGAGGTGTGGTTCCCGGGCTTCGGATGGCTGCCCTTCGACCCGACGCCCGGGCGCGGCCAGCTCTCTGCGACGTACTCGGCGGTCTCGGACGCGTTCAACCGCGTGGACGGCGCCGAGGCCGCGGGAGGGGCGCTGCTCGACGCGCTCGCAGGCATCTCGCCGGCGCGGGCCGAAGACATCCGCAGCCAGGCGCAGCGGCTGCGAGGACAGCTCGAGACGGCGGGCGGGCAGGCTCCCGGAGGACCCGGCGGAGGCGCGGTCGGCGTCGTCCGAGACACGGGGCCGAGCCTGATCGGGCTCCTGCTGCTGGTCCTCGGGGGCGCGTACCTGGCGGTCGTGCTGCTCAAGGCTGCGCTTCGAGGACGGCGGTTCGCCACGCGCGATCCGCGCGAGCTCGCCGCCGCGTGCCGCCGGGACGTCGTCGGATATCTCGCCGACCAGGGCATGACCGTTTCGCCGAGCGCGACGCTCGCCGACGTGGGCGCGACGCTCGACCGCTACTACGCGGTGAACGCCGACCCGTTCGTCCGCGCCCTCGCCGTCGCGCGTTTCGGGCGTCCGGGCGACGCCCGTGACGCGCTCCGCCGCGCCCGCAGGGAGCTGCGCGCCGTGCGGCGTCAGCTGCGCCGCTCGGTGAGCCTCCCGAACCGGCTCCGCGGGGCCGCCAGCCTCCGCTCGCTGACGCTGTGACCGGCGCCCTCACGGCCGTCATCATGGCGGCCGGAGAGGGCCGCCGCATGCGGCCGCTCACGGAGCGCTGGCCCAAGCCCTTGCTCCCGATCGACGGAAGGCCCGTGCTGGCGACGCTCCTGCGAGACCTCGCCGAGGCCGGCATCGAGCCCGTCTGGATCGTGAGCGGCCACCTGGGCGAGCAGGTCGAGGCGTTCGTCGGGAACGGCTCCGCGTGGGAGCTCGACGCGCACGTCGTCCGACAGGCCGGGCCGCTCGGCTCCGCGGACGCTGTCCGGCGCGCCCTCGAAGGAGGCGCCGTGCCGCCGCTCCTCGTGACGGCGGCCGACACCGTCTTCAGCCCTGGTGATCTCGGGCGAGCATCCGCCTCCTGGGACGGCGAGGCCGCCGGCGCGCTCGGCGTCCGCTACTCCACCGGGCCGGGGAGGACGCCCGTGCGGGTCGAGGCAGGCCGGATCACGGCGCTGGGGGAGGGGGACGCCGACGGTCTCACCGGCGCGCCGCTGTGGCTGCTCGGGTCGGAGCTCGCGGCCGTGCTTCCGAGCCTGCCCGGCCCGCCGTTCGAGCTCGAGCGCGCGTTTCGCGACGCGATCGCGGCCCGGAAGACGATCCGGGCCGTCGAGCTCGGGCCGACGCGCGACCTGACCCGGCCGGAAGACGTCGTGAAAGAGAACTTCCCGTATCTTTGGGGCAGGGACAAATGAGCGAGACGTACGACCTCTTCCAGCAGGGACGCGACCACATGGCGCACGGCCGCAACGCGCAGGCGACGGTGCCGCTCGAGAAGGCGAAGCGCCGCGAGCCCGAGAAGACGTCCATCCGCGAGGCGCTCGGGATCGCGTACTACCGCATCCGCCGCTTCGCCGAGGCCGAGCGCGAGTTCCGGGAGATCCTCGAGCGTCGGCCCGTCGACGACTACGCCCACTTCGCCCTCGGACGCTGCCTGGAGCAGCAGGGAAAGCCGAAGGAGGCGGTCGGCCACTACCGCCTGGCCAGCTTTTTCCGTCCGCAGAGCAAGGACTACCAGCGGGCACTCGAGGCCCTCGAGAACTGAGAGCGGTCGTCCAGCGGGTCCGGGAGGCGCGCGTCCTCGTCGACGGAGAGGCGGTCGCGTCCGTCGGCCCGGGGCTCTGCGTCCTCCTCGGGGTCGCCCAGGGGGACGACGAGGAGACCGCCGCGCGCCTCGCGGGTGAGGTGGCGCGCCTGCGGATCTTCGAGAGCGAGGAGGGCAAGCTCGACCGGAGCCTCGTCGACACGGCCGGCGAGGCGCTCGTCGTCAGCCAGTTCACGCTCCTCGCGGACACGGGGAAGGGCAACCGGCCGAGCTTCACGAACGCCGCCCGCCCGGAGGAGGCGGAGCCCGTCTACGAGGCGTTCTGCGCCGCTCTAGAGCGCGAAGGCGTCCCGGTCGCGCTAGGTGCCTTCGGCGCCCGCATGCTCGTCGAGATCGCCAACGACGGCCCGGTCACGATCGTGCTCGACGGCTAGAACGGCGAAGGCCGGGAATTCCGGCCTTCGCGCCTTCCGACCCTCCGAGTGCCCGCTAGCAGTTCACGCCCTGGGCATCCGCCTCGTTGCCTCGTCCCTGAGTCCGGCCGTCGCTCGCACTCACAGGAATCGGCGCGTCGGGACGGCCCGGAGCGGCGCGCGACGCATCCGTCGTCGCGCCGGAGGGAGCGCCCGGAGCCGCGCATTCGGCGTTCGAGACGCCGTGGACGTCGGCAAGCGCCGGGGCGGCCGCCAGCGCGAACAACATCATCGCCAAAACCACCAGTCGCACCACAAGTCTTGGCACCGCATTCCCCTTTCCGCGTAGAACGTTCCCGTACGCAACCACTACGGCGCGCCCGCACGGACGGTTTCCCGTAGCCCGTTCGGCGGCCGCGAACCGCAGCCGCGCGCTGCTATCCTTCCTGCAACGACATTTCCCCAGCTTGGAGAAATGGGCGCACGGGGCGCCCATTTTTTACGACATGACACAGGTGTACGAGAAGGAGAGAGAGCTTCATCGCGAGGTCGCGGAGACGGTCGAGAGCCGCCTCCGCGACGTTGAGGTGCTCGCCGTCGAGCTCGGCGGGCCCGAGCGCATGACCGTGTACGTCGACCATCCGGAGGGCGTCGACCACGCGCTCTGCGAGCGCGTCACGGGCGTCCTCAGAAGCTATCTGGACCGCTACACGCTGGACGTCTCCTCCCCCGGGCTGGAGCGGCCGCTGCGGACGCCGAAGCACTTCGCCGGCGTCGTCGGGCGGAAGGTCGCGCTTCGCACCGCCCACGACGTGGCGGGCCGGAAGCGGTTTCGCGGCGAAGTGGTGGCGGCCTCGGAACGCGAGGTCACCCTGGCCACCGGCGACGAGCGCGTCGACGTCCCCTACGAGGCGATCGCGCGCGGCAATCTCATCGAAGAGGGCAGGTAAGCATGAGCCGAGAGATTCTCGAAGCGGTCAGGCAGATCGAGAAGGAGAAGGGCATCGAGGACGAGACGCTCGTCCGCGCGCTCGAGGACGCCCTGCTCGCCGCTTACAAGAAGACGCCGGGCGCGGCGCGACACGCGCAGGTGGAGCTCGACCAGCAGAGCGGAGACTTCCGCGTCTACGCGATCGAGCTGCCGCCCGACATCGAGGAGCGCCTCCTGGACGACGCCCGCGAGCGTGCCATCGCCGAGCTCGAGGCGGCCGAGGAGGAAAGCGGTGAGCGCTCGCACACGCTGGTGACCGACGACGACCTGATCGTCGACTGGTCGGACATCCCCGAGGAGCAGGTCAAGCGCTCGGACGTGACCCCGGAGAACTTCGGCCGCATCGCCGCGCAGACGGCCAAGCAGGTGATCCTCCAGCGGATCCGCGAGGCGGAGCGCGAGATGATGTACGACGAGTACGTCGACCGCGTGACCGAGGTCGTCACCGGCATCGTCCAGCAGGCCGGCGACCGCAACAACGTCCTCGTCGACCTGGGCAAGGTCGAGGCGCTCCTGCCGCGGTCCGAGCAGGTGGACGGCGAGCGCTACGAGCAGGGAAGCCGGATCAAGGCCGTCATCACGGAGGTTCGCTCGGGAACGAAGGGCCCGCAGGTGATCCTCTCGCGCCGCGATCCCGAGCTGATCAAGACGCTCTTCGAGCTCGAGGTGCCGGAGATCGCGGACGGTCTCGTGGAGATCCGCGGCGTCGCGCGCGAACCGGGGTACCGCTCGAAGATCGCGGTCGAGTCGCACATCCAGGGCGTCGATCCCGTCGGCGCCTGCGTCGGCCCTCGCGGCTCGCGGGTGCGCATGGTCGTCTCCGAGCTCCGCGGCGAGAAGATCGACATCATCCCCTGGAACCCGGAGCCTGCCCGTTTCGTCGCGAAGGCGCTCTCGCCCGCGCGCGTGCGCGAAGTGCTCGTGGACGACGAGTCGAGCGAGGCGACAGTGGTCGTCCCGGACGACCAGCTCTCGCTCGCGATCGGAAAGGAGGGTCTGAACGCCCGCCTCGCGGCGCGGCTGACCGGCTGGAAGGTCGACATCGTCTCCGAGACTGAGTTCGCCCGAAGCGAGGCCGAGGCCGCGTTCGGCGGCGGCGGAGAGGAGGAGTTCTCCGGCCGCTGCGCCGCGATCCTCTCCACGGGCAAGCGTTGTCCCAACACGTCGCTTCCAGGCTCCCGGTACTGCGGCATCCCCGCCCACAAGGAGCTCGCCGCGCGCGAGTCTGCGGGAGAGGACGTGTCGGCCGAGACGGTCTCCCCGACGGCGGTCGCCGACGAGGAGCCCACCGCGACGGACACCGACGTCGAGGCGGAGGTCGCCGCGCCCGGCTCCGAGCCGGAGGCAGCCGAGGTAGCGGGCGAGGGGGAGGACGAGCGGCCTGCTTCCTGACGCCGGTGAGCGAGCCGATTCGCACCTGCGTGGGTTGCGGACGAAAAGCGCCGCAGCCGGAGCTCGTGCGCTTCGTCGCCCCGACCGGGGTGCTGGAGCGCGACGCCGCTCCGCGCAGGCCGGGCCGCGGGGCGTACACGTGCCGACGCACGGCCTGCTTCGAGCGGGCGACTGCGCGGCGTGCCTTCGCGCGGACGCTCCGGCGCACAGTCACGATCCCCACCGGTTTGAACCCGCTCTCGGAGGAGGGCTAGTCTTCCGGCATGGCCGATAGGCAGAGACCACTGCGGCCGCGCGGCGGCGCCCCGGGCGGCCGGCGCAAGCGCCGGGTCGTCATCGACACCCAGGCGGCGCGCCCGCGCCCCGATGCTCGCCAGCAGCGCGAAGCCCCCAAGCAGCCGCGCGAGACGCAGCCG
>DASQWP010000159.1:0-5264 GCA_035640195.1 Gaiellaceae bacterium
CGAGCGGCTCGCGCCTGCGCGCGAGGAGCACGCAGCGCCAGCCGCGTCCCGCGAGCCGGCGGGCGACCGCGGCGCCGATGCCGCTCGACCCGCCGGTTACGACGGCGACGCGAATGTCTCCAGCGTCCTCAGGTTGATGGCGACGGTGTCCTCGATCGGGTCGGCGTAGCCGCCGGCGAGAGTCAGGCACACCGGCACGCCGGCGCGGGAGAGCGTGTCCCGCACGAGCTCGTCGCGGGCGGCCAGCCCGTTCCGGGTGAGCGCGAGCCGACCGAGCCGGTCGCCCTCGTAGGGGTCGGCGCCGGCGAGATAGAAGCAGAGCTCCGGCCTCGCCCGGGCGAGAGCCTGCGGGAGGAGGCGCGCGAGGCCCTCGAGGTAGCGTTCGTCACCGGTCTCGTCCGGGAGGTCGAGCTCCAGGTCTCCCGCAACGCGCCGGAACGGATAGTTGGCGAAGCCGTTCACGCCGAAGGTGAACGTATCGCGATCGTCCGCGAAGGCCGCCTGGGTGCCGTCGCCCTGGTGCACGTCGAGGTCGGCGACGAGGACGCGCGCCACCCGTCCGCTCCGCCTGAGCGCGCGCACCGCGACGACCACGTCGTTGAAGACACAGAAGCCGCGGGCGCTGCCGGCGAACGCGTGGTGCGTGCCTCCGCCCAGGTTCGCGCCGATCCCGTCCGCGAGCGCCGCCTCGGCTGCGAGCAGCGTCGCGCCGACCGAGCGCCGCGCCCGCTCGACCAGTTCTGGCGACCAGGGAAGGCCGAGGGCAAGCTCCTCCCGGCGGGTGAGACCCGTCGCGGAAACCCGTTCGAGGTAGGTCGGCTCATGGGCGAGTGCGAGCTCGTCCCCGGTCGCCGCGGTTGCGTCCGCGACCTGGATCGCCGGGCACGCCTCGGCTCCTTCGCGGACGAGCCGGTACTTGCCGAGCGGGAAGCGGTGGCCCGGCGGAAGCGGATACGTGAAGACGTCGTGCGCGAAGGCTCGCATTCGAGCGCCACATTAGACTGCCGCGGCCATGCCCGACTTCGCCGGCAAGCGCGGGCTCGTCCTCGGCGTCGCCAACCGCCGCTCGATCGCGTGGGCGATCGCGCAACGGTTGGCCGAGGGAGGCGCCCAGCTTGCCTTCACCTACCAGGGCGAGCGGATCGAGAGGAACGTCCGCGAGCTGGCGGACTCCGTCTCGAGCCCGCTCGTGACCGAGTGCGACGTCCGCTCCGACGAGGGCCTCGAGCGCGTCTTCTCCGAGGTCGCGGATACGTTTGGCGGCGAGCTCGACCTGCTCGTGCACTCGGTCGCCTTCGCCGACGCCCGCGACCTCGAGGGCCGCTTCACCGACACCCCGCGCGACCGCTTCTGGCTAGCCCTCGACGTGAGCGCGTACTCGCTCGTCGCGTGCGCGCGGGCCGCCGAGCCGCTGATGGAGGCGGCCGGCGGCGGCTCGATCATGACGATGACGTACCTCGGCGGCGAGCGCGCGGTACCGCACTACAACGTCATGGGCGTGGCCAAGGCGGCCCTCGACGCGTCGGTGCGCTACCTGGCCTGGGATCTCGGCCAGAAGAACATCCGCGTGAACGCAGTCTCCGCCGGCCCTGTGCGAACCCTCGCCGCCCGCTCGATCGCCGGCTTCCCGACGATGGAGGCGATCGTCGAGGAGCGCTCGCCGCTCCACCGCCATATCGAAGCGGACGACGTGGGCGCCGCAGGCGCGTTCCTCCTCTCGGACGAGGCGAGGAACATCAGCGGGACGACCCTCTACGTCGACTCCGGCTTCCACGCCATGGGCATGTAGCGCCGGGCGGCGGAGCCGGATGGGGCTCCGCCGCCCGTGCGACTCTCAGTGCCGACCGGCTACGCCGGCTCCCTGGCCGGACGCTCGACCCCGACGGGCCGCTGGGCCTCGCCGTCGTGCGGGGACTCGACCGTGAGGTTCGGGAGCAGGCGGTCGAGCCAGCGCGGGATGTACCACGCCTTCTCGCCCAGCATGGTGAGGAAGGCCGGCACGAGCGTCATCCGCACGATCAGCGCGTCGGTGAGGATCGCGATCGCGAGCAGGATCCCGAACTCCTTCGAGATGCGCTCGGGCGTGAGGATGAAGGCCGCAAAGACGGTGCCCATGATGAGCGCCGCCGCGACGACCACCCGCCCGATGGCCGCGATCCCGTGCTCGACCGCCGCCTGGGTCCTCAGACCGTGGACGTGCTCCTCCCGGATGCGGCTCATAAGGAAGACCATGTAGTCCATCGAGAGCCCGAAGAGGATCGCGAAGGCAATCGGTGGCACGAAGGTCTCGATCGGCCCCGTCCGGTCGAGGCCGGTGATCCCGAGCAGGTGGCCCTCCTGCACCACCAGCGTGAGGACGCCGAACCCGACGAACGCCGAGAGGATGGTCGTGATCGCCGCCGTCAGCGAGATGACGATCGACCTGAACGCCATGGCGAGCAGGAGGAAGGTCACGCCCACGACGTAGAGCAGGAAGAGCGGCAGACGCTCCAGGATGCGATCGGCGATGTCCGCGAACGCCGCCGTCAGCCCCGAGACGTACGCAACCGCGTCGCCTCCCTCGGTCGCCGCCGGCACGACGTCGTTCCGCAAGCGGTCGACGAGCTCCGACGTCTCCTCGGCCTGGGGCGCCGAGTCCGGCGTCACGAAGACGATCGCCACCGTCTCCTCGTCGTTCAGCTGCGGCTCTCGCGCGGAGGCCACGCCCTCGAGACCCTGGACGCCCTCGTAGACCTTCTGCGGCGCCTCCGGGTCCGAGTTCACGTCCACGACGATCGGGATGGGGCCGTTGAAGCCGGCTCCGAAGCCCTCGGCGAGTAGGTCGTAGGCCCGCCGGGCTGTCTGCTCCGTCGGCTGCGTGCCCTGGTCCGAGGCGCCCAAGCGGACGAGCAGGGAGGTCGAGGCGAGCGCGACGACGACCAGGAGCGTGACCACGAACACCGCGCGGGCGTGACGCGTCACGAACCGCCCCCAGCGGGCGATGGGCGTTCGCTCGCGGGCGGCCTCGGCATCGTCGATCCGGCGCAGGAACGGCACCTTCAACCGGTCGACCCTGTGCCCGAGCAGGCGAAGCACCGCGATGAGCAGCGAGTTCGCGATCAGCACCGTGGTCAGGACCCCGAGCGCCGAGCCGATGCCGAGCTTGGTGATGAAGTCGAGGCCGAAGAAGGCGAGTCCGGTCACCGAGATCGCCACCGTCACGCCGGCGAACAGCACGGCTCGGCCGGCGGAGGCACCGGCCTCGGCGGCGGCGTCCGCCGGCGAGAGCCCTTCGTGCAGAAGCTGGCGGAAGCGCGTCACGATGAACAGCGAGTAGTCGATGCCGACGCCGATCCCGATCATCGACACGAGCAGCGGCGTGATCGTGTTGATGTCCGTGAGGCCGGCGAGGATGAAGAGTAGGAAGAACGCGCTCGCGACCGCGGTCAGGGCCAACGCGATCGGGATGGCAGCCGCCGAGAACGTGCGGAAGACAACGAGCAGGACGATGAGCGCCGCCAGCAGGCCGAGCAGCTCTTGCGTTCCCTGCTCAATGGGCGGGAACTCGGCGTCCCCGTTGAACTCGACGGTCACCCCGGCCGGCTCGACCGTGTTGCGGACGGTGTCCTGCACGGCGACGACGGCCTCGCGATCCTCCTCGTAGATGATTCGGTCGAACTGGGCTTCCGCATACGCGATGCGCCCGTCGTCGGAGACGGTTTCCTCGCTGAACGGATCGCCGACGCTCTCGATGCCTGCCTCGTCCTCCGTCGGCCTGAACTCGGCCGTCTGCAGCTTGGCGATCGCCTCCTCGATCGCCGCCGTGCGCTCGGGTGTGTCGAGTGTCTCGCCCTCGGGGGCTGCGAACACGAGGTTGAGAACGCCGCCTTGCTCGGCCGCGAACTCCGACTCGATCAGGTCGGTTGCCTTCTGCGTGTCCGACCCCGGGATCTCGAACTCGTCCTTCAGGTCGCCGCCGACCGCCCCGACCAGGACGACAAGGAGAACGACGATGCCGATCCAGCCGAAGACGACGCGCCACGGATGCGTGGCGCATGCTCGCGTCCAGCGCGAGAGCGCACCGGTCGAGAGTCGTTCGTGGGCTGCACGGCGTTCCACCATCGGTTCCTCCCTCATCACGTTCTGGCTTCCTCTTCGCTGCCGGGTCTTCTCTCAGGGACCGGCCGAAGTCCCAGAACTCATCGATCGTTGGGTCTCCTCGACTGACTTCTCTGGCAGAACCGAGGCTCGCAACAGTGCGGCAGCGGCGCAGTGGGGTGACCTCGCATGTCGGGGTGCGGTTGCCCGCACCCCGTCGCAGGCTCAGACGACGACGACGGTGCCGCTCCCGTCGGCGTCGCACCCTAGCCTGGGCGGCTCGGCGGAAGGACTCATCGCTGCGGCCGCTCGAGCGTCACGCTCTCGAGCCGCAGGCCTCGTGGCGGGGCCGTGGGCAGGAGCTCCGGGATCTCCACGACGACGGCGTGCCAGCGCTCGCCCTCTATCTCCGCCGAGAGCGTCGCCTCGTCCGCGACGAGCACGTTCGGCTCTCGCTCGCCGTCCACCCACAGCCCGGCCTCGAGGGCCACGGGCGTGCTCATGTCGAGCTCGAGCGTGCCGGCGCCGAAGACCCACAGCGGGCCCTGGCGCTCCGCCATCGTCTGCCCGCGCCAGCCCTGGCAGAGGAGCGGCTGGCCACGCGACGGCTCCCGGAGGGGCGGCGTCGAGGCGCCGGGATCGCCCCGCGTGAAGAGCGTGATCGCAGCGTCTGTCGTCCGTGGAGCGAAGCCGTGCTCGAGCAGGCCGCGCCAGCCGAAGAGGGCCCCGGGGATCTCCGCGGCGGCGTAGAGCCCGCGGTGGAACGTGACCGCCTCGACCCCGGCGGTTCGCAGCGCCTCCTCGTCGCCGGGAAGCCAGACGCCGCACGAGATGCGATTGTGCGTGAAGTAGAAGTCGAACGCCGGCTGCCCGACGAGCGTGGAGTAGCCGCTCAGGCGTTCGCCCGGAGCCTGGAGAGCGTAGTAGTCGTGGACGCTCCCGTGGTGGATCCCGGGCTCGATCAGCGGGAGCTCCAGCAGGCGACCCTCCGGCTCCTCCCGCAACGCCGCGTACGCCTCGTTGTCCGGATCCGCAGGCGTAGTGGCGAGGGGAAGGACCATGAGATCGGCGGCGACGAGGACCGCGAGCGCTCCCGCCACGGCGCCCGCCCGGCGGCCCGCCAGAGTGACCGCGCGCGCGACGGCGACCGCCGCGAGGCCGGCCAGCGCGAGGTCGGCGATGGGAAG
>DASQWP010000160.1:0-7519 GCA_035640195.1 Gaiellaceae bacterium
GGTCCGGAAGGACCGCCGGAGGGTGCGGCGCAGGTCGGGCCGGCCATCGCGCGTGCCCTCGAAGCGCCGCGTCCGGCGGCTGGGGAGCGTCAGGCGCAGGCCGGCCATCAGTCCGGCGAGCGCCGCGAGCTCCTCCCGGGAGCAACGGGAGAAGCTCTTCTGCCGCAGGAGCTCCACGGGGCTCGCGAGCCCGCGCTCCCGCTCGGCCTCCACGACGAGGCGGACGCGCATCGGCGTCGGCCGGTCCGCGACCGGCGGCGAGCCGAAGAAGCGGCGGAAGACGTCGTCGTAGACCAGGATGTCCTCGCCGCGGGCCACCAGCGTGGCGCGCCCGGCCCAGTAGAGCTCTCCGGGCGGGAGGAGGGAGGCGGCGCGGCAGAAGTCGGCGATGCGCCCCGGCCCTGCATCCAAATCCTCGTCCCTGAGCGCGCGGCCGAACCGCGTGAGGGCCTCAATCACCGAGGGTCGCCTCGACGCGGCGGAGGTCCTCGCGGTTCTTCACCGCCCAGCCGAGCGTCTCGCGCCCGGCGTCTCCGTCGGCCGAGCCGGCACCCAGGTGGGAGAGCGCCTGCGCCCAGTCGATCGCCTCGGCCGCTCCGGGCGGCTTCACCAGGTCGAGGCCGCGCAGCCGCGCCACGGCCTCGGCGACGGAGCGGGCGAGCGCCTCGGAGGCGGCCGGCGCCCGCAGGCGGATGATCTCCACCTCGCGCTCGAGGTCGGGGAACTCGATCCAGTGGTAGAGGCAGCGGCGTTTGAGCGCGTCGTGCAGCTCCCTCGTGCGGTTCGACGTGATCACCACCGCCGGCGGGTCCTCAGCGGACACCGACCCGATCTCGGGAATCGACACCTGGAAATCCGAGAGGATCTCCAGCAGGAAGGCCTCGAACTCGTCGTCGGCGCGGTCGAGCTCGTCGATCAGGAGCACGGCGCCGGCGCCGGCTCGCAGGGCGCGCAGGAGCGGCCGCTCGAGGAGGAACTCGGGCCCGTAGAGCTCGGAGACGCGCTCCGCCGCGCCGACCTCCCCGGCTTGGAGGGCGCGCGCGTAGAGGAGCTGGCGCGCGTAGTCCCATTCGTAGAGCGCTTGTGAGGCGTCGATGCCCTCGTAGCACTGGAGCCTCACCAGATCCGCGTCGAGGATGCGGGCGAGCGTCTTCCCGACCTCGGTCTTGCCGACGCCCGCCTCGCCCTCGAGGAGGAGCGGCCGGCGCATGGCGAGCGCGAGATAGACGGCCGTGGCCAGGCCGCGGTCCGGGAGGTACGACTCCCGCCTGAGGGCCTCCTCGACCTCCTCGACGGACCGGAACACGCTGCAATCGTAGGTGTATGCTCGTTGGGAAGCCGTGAGAGACGTCCTCGAAACCCTCGAGCGCTGGGTCGGCGAGGGAACCCGTGTGGCGACGGCGACCGTCGTCAAGACGGAGCGGTCGGCCCCGCGCGAGCCGGGCGCCGTGCTCGCCGTCTCCGAGCGGGGCGAGGTGGCGGGCTCCGTCACAGGTGGATGCGTGGAGCCGGCTGTCTACGACGAGGCGCGCGAGGTGCTGGCCGGGGGGCCGCCGCGGCTCGTCACCTACGGGATCGCGGACGAGGAGGCCTTCGAGGTCGGGCTTCCCTGCGGGGGTACCGTCCACATCTTCATCGACCTGGCGGTGCGCGACGTGGTCGACGGGATCGCGGCAGCGGTTCGGGAAGAGCGACCCGTCGCCCTCGAGGTTCGCGTCGCGGGCGAGCGGATCGGCGAGAAGCGCCTGGTCTCCGACGGCGCGATCCGCGAGACGGGGCTCGTCGACGCCGAGCTCTTCGTCTCCGCCTTCCTCCCGCGGCCCGAGATGTACGTCTTCGGCGCGGTCGACCACGCCGCCGCCGTCGCGCAAGTGGGTCGTTTCCTCGGCTACCGCGTCACCGTCTGCGACGCGCGCGCGAAGTTCGTCACCCCGGAGCGCTTCCCGGACGTCGACGAGCTCGTCGTCGAGTGGCCGGACCGCTTCCTCGCGCAGGCCCCGGTGGACGAGCGCACCGTCATCTGCGTCCTGACCCACGACCACAAGTTCGACATCCCGCTGCTCAAGGTCGCGCTCGAGACGCCCGCCGGCTACATCGGGGCGATGGGCGCGCGGCGCACGAACGCCGAGCGCGCCGAGCGGCTGCGCGAGGAGGGGGTCTCCGAGGAGGGGCTCGAGCGGATCCACGCGCCGATCGGGCTCGACATCGGCTCCCGGACGCCGGAGGAGGTGGCGGTCGCGGTCGCGGCCGAGATCGTGCAGACCTTCCGGAAAGCGCCGGTGCCTGCGTGAAGCTGGAGAACACCTTCGAGGTCGCCGCCCCGCCCGAGCGTGCGTGGGAGCTCCTCATGGACGTTCCCCGAGTCGTCCCGTGCATGCCTGGCGCGACGCTCACGGAGACGGTGGACGACTCCCACTGGAAGACCGAGATGGCCGTGCGTCTCGGGCCGATCGGGCTGACGTTCGACACCGACGTCGCCCGGGAGGAGGTGGACGAGACCGGCCGCCGCGTCCTCCTCGCGGCCAAGGCGCGGGAGGTGCGAAACCGCGGTCGCGCGCAGGCGACGATCGAGTCCCGGCTCTCTCCGCGGGACGGCGGCGGCACGCGCATCGACATCGCCACCGATCTCACCCTGTCCGGACCCGCCGCCCAGTACGGACGCGGGATGATCCAGGACATCTCCTCGCAGCTCGTCACGAGCTTCGCCGAGTGTCTCGAGGCGCAGCTGGCCGCCTCCCCCGAGGAAGCGGAGGCCGCCGTCGCGGCCCAGGCGAAGCCCCTCTCGGGCCTCGCGCTCGCCTTCGCCGCTCTTCGCCGGAGGCTCGCACGCATCTTCCAAAGGAGGTCGGCTTGAAACGGATCGCCATCACGGTCAACGGAGCCCGCCGGGAGGCCGAGGTCGAGCCCCGCGAGCTCCTCGTCTACTTCCTGCGCGAGGGCCTGGGCCTCAACGGCACGGTCGTCGGCTGCGACACGTCCTCGTGCGGCGCATGCACGGTGCTCCTCGACGGCGAGTCGGTGAAGTCGTGCACGCTGCTCGCCGTCCAGGCGGACGGGCGCGAGGTGACGACGATCGAGGGCCTGGCCGAGAACGGTCGACTCCATCCGGTGCAGCAGGCCTTCCACGAGCACCATGGCCTCCAGTGCGGCTACTGCACGCCGGGGATGGTGATGGCGACCGTGTCGCTGCTCCAGGAGCACCCCGACCCGAGCGAGGACGAGATCCGGCACCTGCTCGAGGGCAACCTCTGCCGCTGCACGGGCTACCAGAACATCGTCAAGGCCGTCCGCGCGGCGGCGACGGCGTAGGAGGGCGAGATGGCAGTCACCGAGGAACGGAAGACGTACGTCGGGGAGCCGGTCGCGCGCAAGGAGGACGCGCGCCTCCTCACCGGCCAGACCCGCTGGGTGGACAACCTGAGCGCACAGGGCATGGTCTGGATGGCCGTCGTCCGCAGCCCCTTCGCGCACGCCCGCATCCGGAGCGTCGACGTCTCGGCCGCCGGGGACGCCGAGGGCGTGATCGCCGCCTTCTCGGGCGCCGACCTGCGCGAGGAGTGGGCCGCGGGGCTCCCGTGCGCGTGGCCGTGCACGACGGACATCCGCACGCCGGACCACTGGCCGCTCGCGCCGGACAAGGCTCGCTTCGCGGGGGACGGCGTCGCGGTCGTCGTCGCCGAGACCCGCGCGCTCGCCAAGGACGCGGCCGCGCTCGTCGACGTCGACTACGACCCGCTCGACGCGGTCACGGACGTCGAGGCCGCCGTCGCCGAGGGGGCGCCGCTCGTCCATGACGAGTTCCCGGACAACGGCTGCTACACGTGGTCGCTCCAGGCGGGCGAGGTGGACCGCCTCTTCTCCGAGGCGGCCGTAACCGTCAAGGAGCGATACCGCCAGCAGCGGCTCATCCCGAACGCCATCGAGCCGCGCGCCGTGCTCGCCGAGCCGACGCCGGCGACCGGGGGAATCACGCTCTACTCGGCGACGCAGATCCCGCACATCCTCCGGACGACGCTCTCGATGGTGACCGGGATCCCCGAGGCGAAGCTCCGCATCGTTGCGCCGGACGTGGGCGGCGGCTTCGGCTCGAAGCTGAACGTCTACGCCGAGGAGGCCCTGGCGCTCGCGCTCGCCCGCCGCCTCGGCCGCCCGATCAAGTGGGTGGAGGAGCGGAGCGAGAACTACCTGGCGACGATCCACGGCCGCGACGTCGTCCAGGAGATCGAGCTCGCCGCCGACGCGGAGGGCCGGATCAGCGCCGTTCGCGTCCGGCTCCTGGCGGCGATGGGCGCCTACCTCCAGCTCGTCACGCCCGGGATCCCCATCCTGGGCGCCTACATCTACTCCGGCGCGTACGACGTCCAGGGCTACGACTTCGAGTGCCGCGGTGTCTTCACGCACACGACGCCGACCGACGCCTACCGCGGCGCCGGCCGGCCGGAGGCGACCTACGCCATCGAGCGCGCAATGGATGCGCTCGCCCGCGAGGTTGGCAAGGACCCCGTAGAGATCCGGCGCCTCAACTTCATCACCGAGTTCCCGGCGACGATCGCCTCGGGCCTCGAGATCGACTCCGGGGACTTCCACGGCGCGCTCGACAAGGCGCTCGGCATGGTCGGCTACGACGAGCTCCGGAGCGAGCAGGCGTCCCGGCGCGACCGCGGCGACCGGATGCAGCTCGGCGTCGGGCTCTCCACGTACGTCGAGATGTGCGGCCTCGCCCCGTCGCGCGTGCTCCGGGCGCTGAAGTACGTCGCCGGTGGCTGGGATGCCGCCGAGGTCCGCTGCCTCCCGACCGGCACCGTGCAGGTCATCATCGGGACGTCGCCGCACGGACAGGGCCACGTGACGACGTTCTCGCAGATCGTGGCCGACCGGCTCGGCGTCGACGTCGACGACGTCGAGGTCGTGCACGGCGACACGATGGTCGCTCCCCTCGGCATGGACACATACGGGAGCCGGAGCCTCGCCGTCGGCGGCGTCGCGCTGTGGCACGCGACGGAGAAGATCGTCACGAAGGCGCGCACGCTCGCCGCCCACGAGCTCGAGGTGGCCGAGGAGGACCTCGAGTACGAGAACGGGCGCTTCACCGTGCGCGGCACCGACCGCTCGCTCTCGGTCGCCGAGGCCGCGCTGCACGCCTGGACGGGCCACAACCTCCCGGACGGGATGGAGCCCGGCCTGGAGGCGACGCACGTCTACGACCCGCCCAACTTCAGCTGGCCGGGCGGGGCGCACATCTGCGTCGTCGAGGTCGACACGGAGACGGGCGCCGTCCACCTGCGCCGCTACGTCGCCGTCGACGACGTCGGCACGGTGATCAACCCGATGGTCGTCGACGGCCAGGTGCACGGAGGCGTTGCCCAGGGGATCGGGCAGGCGCTCTTCGAGGAGGCACTCTACGACGAGGGCGGGAACCTCACCACCGGCTCGATGCTGAGCTACATCATCCCGAGCGCCGCCGAGCTCATCGACCTCGAGGTCGACCGCGTGGAGGCGCCGAGCCCGACGAACCCGATGGGCGTCAAGGGCGTGGGGGAGACGGGGACGATTGCCTCCACGGCGGCCGTGGTGAACGCCGTCGTCGACGCCCTCTCGCCGTACGGCGTCACGGACGTCGACATGCCCGCAAAGCCGGAGCGCGTCTGGCGAGCGATCCAGGAAGGAGGTGCGCGGTGATCCCCGCTCCGTTCGACTACGAGGTCGCCGGCTCGGTCCAGGAGGCCGTCGAGCTCCTCGGTTCGCGCGGCGACGCGAAGCTCATCGCGGGCGGCCACTCGCTCCTCCCCCTCATGCGTCTCCGCCTCGCGCAGCCTGAGCTCCTCGTCGACGTCGGCCGGCTCACGGACCTTGCCTACGTGCGCGAAGACGGCGACCGCATCGCGATCGGCGCGCTCACCCGCCACCACGACCTCGAGCGGGACGCCCTCCTCCGCGAGCGGTGCGCGATCCTTACGGACACCGCCGGGGAGATCGGCGACCCGCAGGTGCGCCACGTCGGGACGATCGGCGGCTCCGTCGCGCACGGCGACCCCGCCTCCGACCTCCCGACCGTGCTCCTCGCGCTCGACGCGGACTTCGTCGTGAGAGGGCCCGAAGGTGAGCGGACGATGCCGGCGGCCGACTTCTTCACCGGCTTCCTCGAGACGGCGCTCGGCCCGCAGGACGTCCTCACGGAGATCCGCGTGCCCGCGACCCAGGCGGGGACGTACGAGAAGTTCAACCGCCGCGCCCAGGACTGGGCGACCGTCGGCGTCGCCGTCGTGCGCTCCAACGGCGGGGTCGGCGTCGGGCTCACCAACATGGGTGCGACTCCGCTCCGCGCCGGCGGCGTCGAGGAAGCGCTCGCGGGTGGAGCCGACCCGGCCGCGGCGGCCGCGCGGGCGGCCGAGGGGACGAGCCCGCCGAGCGACCACAACGGGAGCGCCGAGTACCGCGAGCACCTCGTGCGCGTGCTCGTGAGGCGCGCGCTCGAGGCGGTGGGCCGAGCCTAGCAAGGCCCATGGCGATCGAGGTCGAGCGCATCGACTTCGTCTCGGTCCCCACGCGCGACCCCGAGCGGGCGCGGCGCTTCTACCGAGACACGCTGGGACTGCGTGAGGACGCGGACGCGTCCGAGTTCGAGACGGCGAACGTGACCCTGGCCCTCTGGAGCCCTGAGGCAGAGGGCGAGGAATTCGCGCCCAACACGGCCGGGATCGCCATTCGGGTTCCGGACGTCGCCGAGGCGAGACGGCAGCTCGAAGGAGCCGGAGTCGCATTCCTCGGCGAGACCGTGGACACCGGCGTCTGCCACATGGCCTTCTGCTACGACCCGGACGGGAACGTCCTCATCCTTCACCGCCGCTACGCTCCGACGGGCTCGGCCGCCCCCTAGAGCACCAGCCGGCGCGAGCTACGATCCTGGTATGAGCGGCGATCCGACGTACTACGTCCAGTTCGCGGACCCTGACGAGCAGCCGGAGCGCTGGCACACGATCGCGTGCGTGCAGGGCCGCGTCCTCGCCGAGGAGGTCGTCCGGCTCGCCGAGGGCTCCTACATGCGGACGACGGTCATCTCGCACTTTCGCGGGCGAGCCGTCTCACGCTCGGCGCTGCGCCGGGACGGACAGCTCGCTCACGCCGAATGGGAGCTCGGGATGGGCCCGCACCGCGTATACGGGCGCGCGCTCGTCGAGAAGGCCGAGCGGAATCTCCGGCCGGCCACGGCCCCGTAGGGCTCGACCTTCGGGGGGTGGATTCGGCGGCCCCCGCAGCCGACCATAGACGTATCACTCGACGACGGATCCTCTGGGCCACTGCGGTCGTCCTCTTCTGCGCGGCGCTCTCCCTCGCGGGAAGCGTCATCGCGCTGCGTGCCGCCGCGCCGGCGTCGCGGGAGGTGACGCTCGGGACCGTCGACGTCCACGTAGCGCCGTCCCGCGGGGGTCAGCTGGACGTCTACGTCCCCGTGGTCGACTGGGGCGTCCGCACGCGGCCCTACCACGCTCCGGTGGCGGTCGAGCTGGAGTTTCGCTCG
>DASQWP010000161.1:0-10166 GCA_035640195.1 Gaiellaceae bacterium
AGCAGCTCGTTGCGCCTGGAGTCGAAGCGCCGCTGGAGCTCGGCCACGAAGGCGAGCGCCTCCCCGGTCAGGATCTCCTCGCCGCGCCCGGGGACGGGCGCGCGAAGCTCGACCCCCTCGACTGCGACCTCCACCACACTAGTCCCGGTCGTGATCCCGCTCGCACGAATCCGGGCAGGTGCACTCTGCGAGCTCGGCGGTGCTGAGGACGATGATCGACGATTCCCGCCGCTCGACCGCCTCTCCCGGAAGGACCTCGGTCGCTATGTCTATCGTCGCCGCACGCATGACGCCTAAGTAGCCGATTGCACGATGGTAAAACGCATTCGCGATATATACGACATCGTTTCTTTGGATCGAAGGCATAGATATCATCTATGGCATGCTCCTCTCCCAGCTGACCGCATTCGTGGAGGTGGCACGAAGGGGCAGCGTGAGCGCCGCGGCCGACACGCTCTTCGTAACCCAGCCGGCGCTGACGGCGCGGCTCCAGCGGCTCGAGAACGATCTGGGGGCGGCCCTCTTCGTGCGCACGCCCCGGGGGATGCGACTCACGGAGGCCGGGGACGCCTTCCTTCCGTACGCCGTCCGGGCCCTCGAGACGCTCGCGGACGGCCGCCGGCTCGTGAACGCGTTCGAGCGCGGCGGCGCCGGGAGGCTGGCGCTCGGGGCGGCTCCTGCGGTGAGCACGTACGTCCTCCCCTCGCTGCTCAAGCGCTTCGCGCTGGGACACCCCCGCGTGCAGGTGAGCGTGCGCACCGGCCACTCGGAGGAGATCCTGGAGCTCGTCCTCCGGGAGCAGGTCGACCTCGGCCTCGTCCGGGCGCTCCGGCATCCGGACATCCAGAGCACGCCGCTCTACGAGGACGAGCTCGTGCTCGTCGTCGAGCCCGGGAACGACCTCGCCGCGCGAGGACGGATCGAGCTCGCCGACCTGCGCGACGAGCAGCTGATCCTCTTCGACCGCACCTCGAGCTACACGGAGCTGACGAATGCGCTCTTCCGCGGCGCCGGCGTCGTCCCCCTCGGCGTCATGGAGCTCGACAACATCGACGCGGCCAAGAAGATGGTGCAGCAGAACTTCGGCGTCGCGCTCCTGCCCCAGACGGCCGTGGCGGAGGAGCTGGCGGCGGGCGCCTTGCGACAGGTCGAGATCGCCGACGCAGAGCCGGTTCGCCGCCAGATCGTGGCCATCCGCCGGCGGGACGGCGGGCCTCCGGCGGGTACCGTCGCCGTCTTCCTCTCGATGCTCGCCGAAGTGCCTTACACCGGGCCGGACGGGCGGCGGAAGAAGCGGTAGGCGAGCACCCCCGCTGCGCCGAGCAGGATCGCCGGGACGACGAAGAGCGCGAACTGCCAAGTGAAGTCCGTCGTCGTGGCGAAGAGGGCCAGGACGAGCGCCGAGAAGACCCCGAGCAGCGCGAGGACGAGCAGGCCCGCGTACGTGGGGCGATCGACGGGCCCGGGCGCCTCGGGATCCGACGCGTACGCGCGCTGACCGGGCACGTCCGTGACACGGACCGCCTCCGCGCCCTCGCCCTCGATCGCCTTTCCGGGATCGAGCTCGAGCGCAGAGCCGAGCTCGGCGGGTGGCCGGCCGAGCCGGACCGTCACCGCGCCGTGGTCGACGTCCGCGACCTCGCTCCAGGGGACCGCGTGCAAGGTGCGCGCGAGGGGCACGCCGCTCTCGACGACGACGTAGGTGTCCTCGCCGCGGCGGAGCACGGTCTTCACCTTGCCGAGGAACTCGCCCGCCGCCGTCTCGACCCCGTAATCCTCGAGCCCCATCGCGTCACCGGCCAGTGGAGGAACCTCGTATGTCCAGGGCGCGCTCGGCACGCCTTGGCGTTACCCGCCCTCAGCGGCCGTGAATCGCGAGGGACGCGTCGGCGCGACGGAGCGCTTCCTCGCGGGAGAGAGCGAGCAGAACGGCCCAGAGCTCGGGCCCCCGCTCGGCGCCGGTCAGGGCGAGGCGGAGAGCGCGCAGGTCGCCGCCCACGGCCTTGAGCTCGCGGACGATCGCCTTCGCGCCGGCGGAGTCGAGGTCCCGGCTCGCGCCCATCCGCAGCTCGCGGAAGCGCTCGAGCGTCTCTGTGCCCGCGCCCGGCGCAAGCGCCGGCGGGGGGTCAAGGATCGCGGCGGCGAACGTTCGCGCCTCGACCAGATCGCGTGCCCCCCTCAGCGCAGGGACGACGTGAAGCGGAACCCCGGCCCGCTCGGCGAGCTCGTCGTCCGGGAGCGCGGCGATGGCATCGACAGCAAGGCGGCGCAGGCGCGAGGGATCGAAGTGGACGTCGCCGCGGGGAAGGCCGAGCTCCTCCAGGTAGGCGCGCACGGCCTCCGGAGGTATCCCCTGCGCGCGGAGGTCGGCCAGCGAGGCGGCGCCGTGGCGCTTCGAGAGCTTCCGCCCGTCGGCGCCGACGAGGAGGCCGTGGTGGACGAACTCCGGCGGCTCGGCTCCGAGCGCGCGAAAGAGCCCCTCGTGCAGCGGGCGGTTTACGAGGTGGTCCTTGCCGCGGATCACGTGCGTGATCCCGAGGTCGACGTCGTCGACGACGCTGGCCAGGTGGTAGGTCGGACGTCCGTCCGGGCGGAGGAGCGTGATGCGCCCGAAGCGGATCGCGCCGGCGACGTCCTCGGCCCCGATCTCGCGCGCCGCCTGTCGGTGCCGCTCGAGGCGACCACTCTGCCGGATCGGGCCCGTGTCGACGGCGATCCCGAGCCAGGCGAGGTCCTCGACGATCGCCGCCTCCGCCTCGCTCGCGTCCTCGACGTTCGTGTCGTCGATCCGGAGCACGAGCTCCCCGTCGTGCTCGTCCGCGAAGCGCCGGTTGGCGACGGCCGTCAGCGCGCTTCCGAGATGGAGGGAGCCGGTGGGGCTGGGCGCGAAGCGAACGCGGACCATCGCCCCCGGATCGTAGGCTCTGTCAACCTCCGCAGGTCATGGAAAAGGGACCGCTCGTCCTCGACCGCCCCGCGGAGGCAGAACAGTTCCGGGCCGTTCTGGACGCGGCCGGATACACCTCCGAGAACCTCCGCGAGGCGCTCGGCCTGGAGGCAAGCCGTCGCGTTCGGCGCTCGGAGTTGCCCGTGTATCGCCGGCGGCTCACGGGGACGACTCCGCTCGAGTCCCTGATCCGGCTTTTCTGGCTCGGCGATGCCGTCGAGCGGAGCGAGGCGGAGCGCGCGGTCGCGCCGCTCGAGCTCGAGACGGCCGCCGGCCTCGGGCTCGTCGAGAAAGCCGGCGAAGGGCAGAGGGCGCGCGTCCGGCTCGTGCCCTTCGACCCGCTCGTGCTCGCGTGCGACCGCGACGACGCGGGCGGGCGAGACTACGTCGCCGGCGTCCACCCGCCGTCGGTGACGCTGGCGAACCTGACCGTGCGCAGACCCGTCGGCGCCGCCGCGGACGTGGCGGCCGGCTGCGGCGTCCAGGCGCTCCTCGCGGCCGGGCACAGCGACCACGTCGTCGCGACGGACGTCAACCCCCGGGCATTGCGCTTCCTCGCTTTCAACGCACGGTTGAACGGCACGGCCAACGTCGAGTGCCGTCTCGGAGACCTCTTCGAGCCGGTCGAGGGAGAGCGCTTCGAACTAGTCACGTGCAACCCCCCCTACGTTGTGTCGCCCGAGTCCCGCTACCTCTACCGGGACAGCGGGCTCGAAGGGGACGCCGTCTCCCGCGAGACGGTCCGCCGCGCGTCCCGGGTCCTGGCGGAAGGCGGCTTCGCGCACATTCTCGTCAGCTGGATCCGCCGCCAGGGAGAGGACTGGCGGACTCCTCTCGCGCGCTGGGTGGACGGAAGCGGTTGCGACGCCTGGCTGCTCCACTCGGGGAGCGAGGACCCGCTCGCGGCCGCCGCCACCTGGAACAGCCCGCTCAAGGTCGAGGAGCCCGACGAGTACGAGCGCGCTCTCGACCGCTGGCTCGCGTACTACGAGCGGCTCGGCGCCGACTCGGTCGCATACGGCGCAGTGATCCTGCGCCGGCGCGAGGGCGGACGGAACTGGGTCCGGGCCGACGACGTGCTCGACAGCCCGGTCGGGCCCTCCAGCGACCTCGTCCTGCGCGTCTTCGAGAACCAGGACTACCTGGAGGCGCTCCCGGACGACGCCGCGCTCCTCACAGGCGCCTTCCGGCTCGTGGAGCGGCACCGGGTGGAGCAAGTCGTGCGCATCCGCGCCGGCCGCTACGAGATCGAGAGCACGCTGCTCGTGCTCGAGGACGGGATCGAGGTCCGGGGGCCGGTCGACGGCCTCGTGCTGGACGTCCTCGCCGGCTGCACCGGACACCGTCCGCTCAGCCAGGTCGTCGACGAGGCCGCCCGCGGGCACGATTCGAGCCCCGCCCGGGCGCGCGAGGAGCTCGTCCCGGTCGTACGCCGCCTCCTCGAGCTCGGCGTCCTCGACCGCAGCCGCTGACGCTCAGATCTTCTTGTTCGCCTTCAGGTCCCAGGCCGCCTTGACCGCGGCCTCGGCCTTGCCGGACTTGCTCTGGGGCACGTACTCCATCTCGACCTTGACGAAGTTGAGGCTGACCTGGTCGAGCGGTTCCTCGGGAGTCGAGCCGCCCGAGACGAACGAGGAGACCAACACCTCCGAGAGCTTGTACTTGATGAACTCGAGCCGAGCCCTGCCGGCGCGCCTGCACGTGAGGAGCGCGCTCTTCATGTGCTGACCGCTCGCGCAGGCGAGGAAGAGCTTCGGGGAGGCCTTGGTCGTCCTCGCGACGAAATGGAAGTCCTGGAACTGGACCTTGCCGGCTCCGCGCCCGCCCCCGCGGCCGGCCTGCCCGGACTGGCTCACGCCCCAGCTGAACGAGGCCAGCTCGATCTCGCCCTTGTGCTTCGAGTCGGTGCTCTCGCCGTCGATGCCGTCGATCTTGAGGAAGTAGTCGACCGCCATCCGCGGCGGGCACTCTACAAGAGCCCGACCTGGCGCAGTATCGCCGTCGAGTCCGAGTAGACGTCCTTGCGCTCGATGAGCCCGTCCTCGATCGGGAAGATGTCGACGCCCTCCCACTCGAGTTGGGCGCCCGTCGCCTCGGCCTCGAGCCCGGCTCGGCTGATCGTGCGGGAATGCGTCGCGGTCGCCGTCCATTCGCAGACGACGAGCCCCTCGCGCGCGTAGAGCCTCCGCGTCTCGAAGCGCAGGTCCGGCCAGCTCTCGAAGATCGAGGCGACATGCGCGCGGACGGCCTCGCCCTCGACGCGTTCCCCGGCCGTGTGGTTCTCGAAGACCATGCCGGGCGCGTGCATCGAGACGATCTCGTCGACGTCATGCCGGTTCCACGCGTCGTTATAGCGCTCGATCAGCCGGCGACCGTCCTGGCCGGTGGTCACGCGGCCCACCTCTCCAGACGGTCGCCGATCCCCAGGCGCGCCCGCTCGAGCGCGTCTGCGTCTCCGTGGAGGACGAAGGACGCGTTCGCGCCGAGCAGCAGCGCGTTCAGCTCGAACGCGAGCTGGGCCGTATCGGCCTCGTCGGCGATCTCCCCTCGCTCCTGCCCCTCGCCCACGAGCCGCTCGAGCGTGCGCATCCAGTCGCGCTGGAAGGCCGCGACCCGCTCCTGCACCGGTCCCGGCCGCGTATCGAGCTCCGAGGCCGCCGAGGCGAAGAAGCAGCCGCCCGGGAAGACGCGCCGCTCGACGTGCCCCAGGAACGCCTCGCAGATCCCGTGGAGGCGCGCGACCCCCTCCGGCTCGGCGAGGCCGGGGCGCACGACTTCGTCCATGAAGATGCTGCCCGCCGTGTCGATCGCGGCGAGCTGCAGCTCCGCCTTGGAGCCGAAATGCGCGTAGAGGCCGCTCTTGCTCATTCCGATCGCCTGCGCGAGCCGGCCGATGGAGAGACCGTCGAGGCCCTCGACGGTCGCGAGCTCCGCGGCGGCCAGCAAGATGGCGCGCCGGCTGCGCTCGCCGTCCGAGCGGCGGCGGCGGCGGTCCGACCGTACGGGGGCTGCGACCGGCTTCATCTCCTTGACAAGATAGCACGAACGATCGTACTATCTGCCTCGCTGGCTACGCGACGACTGGAAGGTGGACATGGTTCTCGATCTGGAGGAAGTCAAGACCCGTCAACAGGCCGTCTGGACGAGCGGCGACTACGCCGCGGTCGCCGCCCGGATCGTCATCATCGCCGAGGAGCTCTGCGAGGCCGCCGACCTGCGCGCGGGCACGCGAGTGCTCGACGTCGCCGCGGGAAGCGGAAACGCCACCCTCGCCGCCGCGCGGCGGGGTTGCGAGGTCGTCGGCGTGGACTATGTCCCCGAGCTGCTCGAGCGCGGCCGCCTGCGTGCCGACGCCGAAGGTCTCGAGGTCGAGTTCGTGACCGGCGACGCGGAGGCGCTTCCGTTCGAGGACGCCTCCTTCGACGCCGTCGTGTCCGTTCTGGGAGTGATGTTCGCCCCGAGCCAGGAGCAGGCCGCCGCGGAGCTCCTCCGCGTGTGCCGCCCCGGCGGGAGGATCGCGCTCGCGAGCTGGACCCCCGACAGCTTCGTCGCCGAGATGTTCCGTACCGTCTCGGCGCATGCGCCGCAGCCGCCGGGCCTCAAGCCACCCGGCCTCTGGGGCACCGAGGAGCGCCTCGAGGAGCTTCTCGGCGCGGGGCTGGAGAAGCTCGAGACGCGGACACGGCAGTTCGTCTTCCGCTACCGATCGCCTGACGAGTTTGCCCGCTTCTTCGCCCGCAACTACGGGCCGGTGACGATCGCGGCGGCTCGGATGGACGACGGCGGCGAGGCGCTCGTCGAGGAGATCGCGGAGCTGGCGGCCCGCCACAACCGCGAGGAGGGGTCGCTCGTCGCTCCGTCCGACTACCTGGAGGCCTTCGGCATCCGGAAGTAGGCTCTCGCCCAGATGGACGAGCTGCTCCTGGCCTGGTTCCGGGACCACGGCCGTGACCTGCCCTGGCGGAGGACGCGCGATCCGTATGCGATCTTGGTCTCGGAAGTCATGCTCCAGCAGACGCAGGTCGAGCGGGTCGTGCCGCGCTACCTCGCCTGGCTCGAGCGCTGGCCCACGGTGAAGGCTCTCGCCGACGCGGCGCTCGGCGAGGTCATCCGCGAGTGGCAGGGGCTCGGGTACAACCGCCGCGCCGTCAACCTGCACCGGGCGGCAGGACGGATCGCCGCGGAGGGGTGGCCGGACGACCTCACCGAGCTGCCCGGAGTCGGGCGCTACACGGCCGATGCGGTCGCCGCCTTCGCCCTCGGCGAGCCCGTTCTGCCCGCCGACACGAACGTCCGGCGCGTGCAGGACCGGACCGAGCACGTCTTCGGCCCCGGCTGCGGGCAGGCGCTCATGGACCTCGGCGCGACGGTTTGCCTCGCACGCGTCCCTCGCTGCGGCGTATGCCCGCTGGCGGGGCGATGCCCCTCGCGCGGCCGGCGCTACGAGCCCCTGCGCAAGCAGAGCCGGTTCGAGGGCTCGTTTCGGCAGAGGCGGGCCCGGGCCCTCCGCGCCGTCGCCGAGCGAGCGCGGGACCTCGCGGAGCTGGACCGCGAGGTCGTCGAGGCGCTGGCCCGCGACGGGCTGGTGGCGGTCGGCGGCGGCCGGGTCAGCCTCCCGAGCTCGGATTAACCCCTCCGTAAGGGAGCGGAAAGGGTTTCGCAAGCTCGCCCGCGTACGGTCGCGGCGCCAACTCACAGGAGGAAAGAGCATGAAGCGCTTCCTGCTCCTCACAGCCCTCGCGCTCGCTGCGACCGCGGTCCTGACGGCCGGCGCCGGGGCCGACGGCGGCGGTACGAAGACCTGGCGCGTCACGATCGAGAACCTCACCCCGGCTGGACCGGGCGCGCCCGGCTCGCAGCCGCTCTCCCCGCCGCTCTTCGTCGTCCACTCGAACACCGCGGACGTGTGGAGCGTCGGCGACATAGCCACCCACCCCGTCGCCGCCATCGCCGAGGACGCGAACAACGCTCCGGCCGAGTCCGCGCTCGCGCAGCTTCGGGGCGTGCACGACGTCTTCACCGGCGCCGGCGGACCGATTCCGTCCGGGACATCCCGTTCTTACACGGTCGAGACGAAGGGCAAGTTCGGCCGCCTGAGCCTCGTCACGATGCTCGTGAACACGAACGACGCGTTCACGGGCCTCGACTCCTACCGCCTTCGCGGCCGCGGCGCCGAGCTCGAGCGGATGGCCTATGACGCGGGCAGCGAGCTCAACAACGAGCTTGCCGCCTTCATCCCCGGGCCCTGCTGCGGCAACGCCTTCGTTCGGGATCCCGAGGGAGAGCTGATCCGCCTGCACGCCGGCATCCAGGGAGTCGGCGACCTCGACCCGGCTGTCTGGGGCTGGGAAGGTCCCGCCGCCAGGATCACGATCGAGCGCGTCGACTAGCGACGCCTGGTGGAGACATCCCGGGCTGGGGCCGGCGAGGGCCCGGCCCGGGATTTCATACTTTCGTAAGGTGCCCCTCGTTCAGAATGACTCCATGAGCACGACCGTTCTGGTCGTCGACGACGAGCCGATCGTCCGCGAGGTCGTCGTCTCGTACCTCGAGCGGGAGGGTTACCGCACGCTCGAGGCCGGCGACGGCGACACGGCCCGGCGCCTGGTCGAGGAAGAGCCGCCCGGGCTCGTCGTCCTCGACGTGATGCTGCCGGGGGCGGACGGCCTCGAGCTCTGCCGCTGGATCCGCGCCCGCTCCGACCTTCCGGTCATCATGCTCACCGCCCGCGGCGACGAGGCCGACCGCATCGTGGGCCTCGACCTCGGCGCCGACGACTACGTCACGAAGCCCTTCTCCCCGCGCGAGCTCGCCGCGCGGGTGCGGACGGTGCTCCGCCGCACGGCGCCGAGCGTCGCGAAGGCCGAGCGGCTCTCCTTCGACGGGCTCGACATCGACGCGCGCACGCGTGAGGTGACGAAGAACGGCGACTTCCTGCGTCTCACCGCGAAGGAGTTCGACCTGCTCTGGTTCATGGCCAACCACCCGCGCCAGGTCTTCTCGCGAGACCAACTGATGGACCGCGTCTGGGGCTACGAGGCCGCCCTCGACACCGGCACGGTCACGGTTCACATCCGGCGCCTGCGCGAGAAGATCGAGGACGACCCTTCGCATCCGCGCTTCCTGCAGACGATCTGGGGCGTCGGCTACCGCTTCCATCCGTGATCGGCTTCGCCCTCGTCGTCGCCTTCGCCACGCTGGCCGCCGGGCTCGTCGCAGCGCTGCTCCTCCGCCGGCTCCCCAGCGTACGGCTCCAGCTGGCCGGCCTGGGGCTCCTCGCCGTCCTCCTCCCTCTGGCGGCGGTTCTTCTCTCCGGAGTCGTCATGTTCGACTCCGGACACGACCTCACGATCCTCTTCGTCGCCGTCGCCTGCTCGAGCGCGGCGCTCGTGGCCGCCTTCCTGCTCGGCGGCTCGATCCTCCACTCTCTCGAGCGCGTCCGCGGTGCCTCCGCGGCGCTGACCCGGGGCGACCTGGCCGCCCGTGCGCCCGAGACCGGGCCGGCCGAGCTGGCCGAGCTCGCCGCCTCGTTCAACGAGATGGCCGCGCACGTGGAGGAGCTCTTCGACGCCCGCCGCCAGCTCGTCGCCTGGGCGAGCCACGACCTGCGCACGCCGCTCGCCTCCATGCAGGCGATGCTCGAGGCCCTCGAGGACGGGCTCGCCCCGCCGGATCGCTACCTGCCGGCGATGCGGGAGCAGGTGCGGACGCTGGGCCTGCTCGTGGACGACCTCTTCGAGCTCGCCCGGATCGATGCGGGCGTCCTCACACTGGAGCTCCGCGAGGCGCCGCTTTCCGGCCTGGTCGGCTCCTGCCTGAGGGGCCTCGAGGCGGAAGCCCGGGCACGGCGCGTCGCGCTCGAGGCGCACATCGACGGCGACCAGCCCGTCGTCTGCGCCCCGGACAAGGTCGAGCGCGTCCTCATCAACCTGCTGACGAACGCGCTCCGGCACACGCCTTCCGACGGCTCGGTCGCCGTCGTGGTCGAGCCGCTGGGCGAGGAGGTGCGGGTGACCGTCGAGGACAGCGGCGAGGGCATTCCCGCCGACTCGCTGCGGCGGGTGTTCGATCGCTTCTGGCGCGGCGATCCGGCCCGGACCCGAGAGAAGGGTGGCGCCGGGCTCGGCCTCGCCATCGCCCGCGGTCTCGTCGAGGCTCAGGGCGGGAGGATCTGGGCGGAGAACGGCCCCGAGGGCGGCGCGAGGATCTCGTTCACGCT
>DASQWP010000162.1:0-2705 GCA_035640195.1 Gaiellaceae bacterium
TCGGCTTCACCGATCCGGCGTCGCCGCTCGTGTGCGACCTGGACGACGTCGTCGTGGCCATCGAGGAGCTCCTGCGCGTGGCCCGCGCGGCGGGTATCCCCGTGATCTACACGACGGTCGCCTACGACGAAGCCGGGAAGCAGGCGGCTGCGGCGTTCATCGACAAGGTCCCGGCGCTCCTGACGCTCGAGGCGGGGACGCGCTGGGTCGAGATCGAGCCGCGGATCGCGCCACAGGCGGACGAGCCCGTCCTGACGAAGCTGTTCGCGTCGGCCTTCTTCGGCACGACGCTCGCGAGCCTGCTGGTCGGAGCCGGCTGCGACAGCGTGATCGTGGCCGGTGCGTCGACCTCCGGCTGCGTGCGCGCCACGGTCGTCGACGCCCTGCAGCACGGCTACCGGCCGCTCGTCCCGCGCGAGGCCGTCGGCGACCGCAACGCCGAGGCGCACGAGGCCAGCCTCTACGACATCGACGCCAAGTACGGGGACGTCGTCTCGCTCGACGAGGCGGTCGACCACCTGGAGGAGCTCGCTGCCGCACACGCTCGCTGAGAAGATCCTCCTCGCGCACGCCGAGGCCGACGAGATCGCGCCGGGAGACGTCGTCATGGTCCGCTGTGACGTCGTCATGGCCAACGACGTGACCGGGCCCGTTGCCTTCCGCCAGATGGAGAAGATGGGGGTCGAGCGGGTCTTCGACCTGGAGAAGGTGGTAATGGTCGCCGACCACTTCATGCCGGCGAAGGACGTCCGCTCGGCCGAGGTCCAGAGGCGGCTCAAGGACTGGTCGGACGCGCAGGGAGTGGTCTACTACGGCCAGGGGCGCGGCGGCATCGAGCACACGCTCCTCTGCGAGGAAGGTTGGGTCGTGCCCGGCTCCGTGATCGCCGGGGGCGACTCGCACACCTGCACGTACGGGGCGCTCGGCGCCTTCGGCAGCGGCCTCGGCTCGACGGACATCGCGGCGTGCCTCGCCTTCGGCGAGTTCTGGCAGGCGGTCCCGGGCACGATCGAGGTCGAGTACGTCGGCGAGAAGCGGCCGTTCGTGACCGGCAAGGACCTGATCCTCGCCGTGCTCGCGGAGATCGGCGTCGGCGGGGGGACGAACACCGCGCTCGAGTTCGTCGGCGAGGCGGCGGAGGCGCTCTCGATCGACGAGCGGCTCGCCGTCTCCAACATGGCCGTGGAGGCGGGCGCGGAGGCGGGACTCTTCCCGGCGGACGAGACCGTCGCCGGGTACCTCGAGGGGAGGACGGAGCGGCCGTGGGCCGCAGAGCGCTCGGACCCGGACGCCGCGTTCGTCCGGAGACTCCGCATCGACCTCGCCGACGTGCCGCCGCTGATCGCCTTGCCGCACCTTCCGGGCAACGTCGTCCCCGTCGAGGGCGTGCGCGGGAGGAAGATCGACCAGGTCTACATCGGCAACTGCTCGAACGGGACGATGACCGACCTCCGCCAGACGGCGGAGATCCTCAGGGGGAGGAAGGTCCATCCGGACTGTCGGGCGATCGTGGTTCCCGCCACCCAGCGCATCTACCGGGAGGCGATGGGCGAGGGCCTCCTCGACGCGTTCGTCGAGGCGGGCGCGGTCGTCTCGACGCCGACGTGCGGGGCCTGCTTCGGCGGTCACATGGGCTTGCTGGCGCCGGGCGAGGCCGCGATCACGACCACGAACCGGAACTTCAGAGGGCGGATGGGGTCTCCGGACGCCGAGGTCCACCTCGCGAACGCCTGGGTCGCGGCCGCCGCCGCCGTGGCCGGCGAGATCGTCGATCCGGCCGACGTCCTGGAGGGCGTCCCGGCGTGATCGTCGAGGGCAAGGCCGTCGTGATCCCCGAGGACGACGTCGACACGGACGTCATGTACCCCGGGGCCCGCCTCAACATCGACGATCCGGAGGGCATGAAGCCGTACCTCTTCGAGGGGTACGACCCCTCGCTCCGCGAGCAGCTAGGCGGGGACACGGTGATCGTCACAGGTGCCAACTTCGGCATCGGCTCCTCGCGGGAGCACGTACCCCAGGCCATGAAGGCGTGGGGCGTCCGCTGCGTCCTCGGGAAGAGCTTCGCGCGCATCTTCCACCGCAACTGCGTCAACCTCGGGCTTCCGATCGTGACGTGCTCGGCTGCGGTGGACGCGGCGACGCCCGGTTCCCACGTCCGCGTCGACACCGACACGGGCGAGATCGACGTGGACGGGCGGAGCTTCCAGGCGGCTGCGATGCACCCCTTCACTGTCGAGATGGTGCGGAAGGGCGGCCTCGTCCCCTGGGCGCGGCGGCGGGTGAGCGGGGAGGCGAAGTGATCGTCCGGGACGCAGGCGACGCCTGGCAGATCGTCCTCCAGACCGAC
This sequence comes from Gaiellaceae bacterium, assembly GCA_035640195.1. GTDB lineage: Bacteria > Actinomycetota > Thermoleophilia > Gaiellales > Gaiellaceae > DASQWP01. The sequence continues at coordinate 2,351 of DASQWP010000162.1, forward strand.
CACGCCGACCTGTCCGGCCAGCTCGCCGGCGCGTGGGCCGAGACGGGCTAGCGGTTCACGTCCGTCGAGATCGCCGCCAGGCGCCACGACGACGGCTGGGCCGTGTGGGAGCGCATGCCGGGCCTCGATCCGGGAGGCGATCGCCCGCGCAACTTCCTCGACGTCCAGGTGCTCTCTCATCTCGCCTTCTACCGGGCGGCGATCGCGGCCGTCAGCGACCACGATCCGTACGCGGGCCTGCTCGTCTCCATGCACGGAGCCGGCATCTACCGGCATCGCTACGGGCGCGATCCGGGGCTCCAGCTCACGTTCGCCGCCGAGGTCGAGGAGCAGGTCGACGCCTTCGTCGCGGAGC
>DASQWP010000163.1:0-3289 GCA_035640195.1 Gaiellaceae bacterium
GCCAGAGCAGGATGGCGAGGACCATCGAGATCACACGCTTGACCGTGTCGAGGTTCTCGAAGTAGTCGTCCTGGGCAGCGACGATGACGCCGATGACCAGGTAGAGCACGACGACGAGCCTGCTGACACGCATGATGCCGGGCTTCATACCCGTTCCGGAGGGATTTAGGCAGGCGGCCTCCCGGCCGATGATGGAGGTGCCGCATGCCCGAAGGAGGAGTCACCGCGAAGCTGAGGGGCTCCCTCGAGAGCTACCTCGCCCGAAGCGCCGCAGAGCTCGACGAGCGCGGAGCAGCGCTGGCCGGGCGAGCCGCCGAGCTCGAGGCCGAGGCCGCCGAGCTCGAGCAGGCCGAGAGCGAGCTGAGCGTGCGCCGGCGCCGTCTCGAGGAGCTCGAGCCGGTCCAGGAGGAGCTCGACGCGGCCTTCGACAGGGTTCTCGCCGACCTCCAGGCACGTGGGGCCCAGGTCACCGACCGCGCCGCCGAGCTCGAAGAACGGATGCACACGCTCGCGGAGCGCGAGGCCGAGCTGGCCGAGCGTGAGCGGCTCTTCACCGAGAAGAGCGATCGCGTGCGGATCGAGCAGCGGCGCCTGGCCGAGCGGGAGCGCGAGTTGGCTCATTTCCGGAGCGAGCTCCTGGGCCCGGAGTCGGCGGTCGGGACGCAGTGGGTCGCGCGGCGCGACCGCTCCTTCGCCGAGGCCGAAGACGTGCTCCGCGAGCGCTCCGAAGCGCTCGACGGGCGTGAGAGGGACCTCGAGGCGAGACAGGTGCGCGTGGGCGCCGAGCTGCAGCTGCGGAAGGACGAGCTCGAGCGGCGCGAGGCAGAGCTCGAGGCGCTGGCCGCCCGCGTCGAGCGGCGCGAGGCGGAGCTCTCCGCCTACGTCGCGCAGCTCCAGGAGCTGCAGCGCCGGACCGGCCCCTAGAGCCCGCTACTGCTCGCTCGGCTCAGTCCCCGGAGGATCGAGGCGGGCGAAGCCTCCGTCGGGAGGCAAGGAGTCCTGATCCTCGCGCTCGGCGTCGGCCCGCTCGTCGCGTTCCGAGGTCTCCCGTTCGATCTGCGTGGCCATGCGTCGCGCCTACCCGGACGGGTTGTCCCCAAACCGGGCAGCGGGACGCTACGCCTCGGTCGCGCCCCAGTCATCCGGCGAGACCTCGCGCATTCGCTGTGCGAATGACCAGAGATGCCCCTCGGGGTCCTTGGCGTCGTAGCGGCGGTCGCCGTACTCCTGGTCCTTCGGCTCCGAGACGATCTCGGCGCCCGCTTCCCTCGCGCCCTCGAAATGAGCGTCGACGTCGTCCACGTAGACGTGCACGAGCTGCGTCGTCTCTCCCAGCCGCCTCGGATTCCGATAGTCCGGGCCGGGATGGCCGAGCATGATCTCGCCGCCGTCGAGCTCCATCTCGGCGTGGGTGATCGCTCCCGCGTCGTCCTGGAAGCGGAGGCGCTCGCGAAACCCGAACGCCCGACCCAGCCAGTCCAGCGCGCCACCGACGTCTTCGTACAGGAGATAAGGAGTAACGCGAGACATCGGCCTGGAAGCGCACGGCGGGCGGTCCTTGCCTGCGTGAGCTTACCTCACGCTTGTTGCTACGAATCGGCCTATTCGGGGGAGCTGCCGGGCTCGCGGAGTTGAACGCTCCTCGCGTCGTCAAAGCGTCCAGGAGGAATCTATCTCAACGAGTAGCGTAGGCTCGCACGATCGACAAATCAGGAGGTGCCATGTCCGTCTACCTCATGCGCTTCAGCTACACGCCCGAGACGTGGTCGCGGCTTATTCAGAACCCTGAAGATCGGCGGGATGCAGCGCGCGCTTACATCGAACAGGTCGGCGGCGCCCTGCACGGCTTTTGGTACGGCTTCGGCGAATACGACGGCTACGCGATCCTCGAGGCGCCTGACAACGTCTCGGCGGCTGGCGCAGTCCTTGCGATCGCAGCGGGCGGCGCCCTGGCCTCGGTCGAGACCACGGTCCTGATGACCGTGGAAGAGACGCTTGAGGCCCTGGCGAAGAGCAAAAGCATCGACTATCGCCGACCAGGGGAATGACAACGACCAAGCGGACGACGGGGATCGAACCCGCGACCCTCAGCTTGGGAAGCTATCAGCGGCCTTCGCAGACGCTCGCAAGCGTTCGCAGGAAACCGGGTTTGTCCAGGGATTTTCGCCCGTTCCCGCGTTCGGGCGGGCCGACCGCTCACAGGCCGTTGCAGACCCTCCCGGTAGCACCCGGGGTAGCACCGGACGACTTCGAGATCATCCAGAAGCAGAACGACTAGGAGAGATCACCGAACCGCCGTGGGTCACTCGTCCCGCGAGCTTCTCGGTGCCGCTTCAGCTTGATGTCGGTCGCTGTAAGAGGCCGCGCCGCACCCGATCTGCCCATGCCCCGAATAGCGAGAAGGCGAACCACACGAGTCCCCACACAGTGAAGAACATGAGGACGACCAGCCCCCCACCGAGGACGAAGCTAGCAGTCAGCGCGAAGGCGACATAGCCAGCGATGATCGCTGATCGCCAGAACACGACGAACTCAGCGTACCCCCGAAGACGTTTCGCCAAGCCCTCCTAGCCGCCGCCCGCCCGCAAGCCTTCCCGCTCCGGTTATCCCGCCCATCCTGGACCTTCGTAGACCTAGCTTACGTAGGACTTGAGAGGCCGAGTGACGACCCGCGCAGTAACGGCGAAGCTACTGGCCCTCTTGGTGATGGCCGCTGGTTGCGCCGAGGGTGAGGCCGAGCCGCCATCAAACCGCTCTCCTTCTGGCCCCGCTGACACGTCCCTCAGTTCCTATGATGGCGGGGGGTCGAGGCGCGGATGCGATTTCCCTCCTTTTCGCCCCGCCTACCTTCCGTGGCTCAAGGCGGAACGGCGAGTTGCGCCCCCTTCCCGAGAGAGGCACGCGGGCTATGCCCAGCTCGCTTGGTACGGACCCGCCTCGTCCTACGTGCTGCTATGGCGTGTGAACGAGCTGCTTGGTGGTCCGGGAGAGCCAGCGCCTTCTCTCCCGAACGGAGCTGAGGGCTACCTCTACGAGTCGGAGAGCGATGAGGACATTGCTGATTGGGCGATCGTCTGGGCAGATGCACAAGACGATGGCTGCAACCAAACAACGCTCTCCCTCTACAGCTCGAGCCTCACCAAGCAGCAGGGGAAGCGAGAAATTATGAGGCTCGCCGCGAGGCTGAGGGAAGACCGCTAGCCCGCCGCCGCCGCCCGCAAGCTTTCCCGCTCCTTACACCTGACGCGCCCCCGCGATCGTTCCGAGCGCGTCGCCGCACCCTCATGTG
>DASQWP010000164.1:0-2037 GCA_035640195.1 Gaiellaceae bacterium
TTGGGCGGCGTGCTCGGGAGCAAGATCGGCCAGTCGCGCGAGCAGGGAGATGAGCAGGTCGCGGGACGGGGGAGCCTCTTCGGCATCCCCGGACGCGTGAGCGTCGAGGATGAACCACGTCAAGACGTCGGCTTGTCGCTCGGGGAAGCCGAAAGCAGCAAGCGTCTGCGGATCTCTCTCGCGCAGGAGGGCCGCCAGCGCGACCCAATCGTCGAAGCGGGCCAGGTCCGACTGATCCGTAGCGTCGGCGCGCGTCGTTGGTAGGTGCTCGACCCAGGTCGGGCCGAGCTTCGGCGGCGGTACGGTCTGCGGGACCGGGGCCGCCAGCTCGAACCAGACGGCGAGCACTCCGACCGGGACCACTTGCCGGGCCGCATTCCATTGCCGCCCGAGTTGCTCGAGCACGTAGCCGGCGAGCGCGTCGAGCTCGGCCGTCTGGCGCTCCGATGTGACGGAGCGCGCTTCGGCGAGAGCGGTGACGAGGCGCACGGTGGCCGGGTCGTCGAGGCTGGGCAGGAGGTGTGCGACGCGGTCGCCGATCAGATCCCAGTCGCTGTCGTCGACGAGGAGCGGTAGCGCGCGTTCCCCTGCCACGCCTCCACCTGTCGAGAGGGCGAGCAAGATCCCTTCGAGCGTGCAGTCGCGAAGGAAGGCCTGCCGGGCGCTGCGGTCGGTCGTGAGCTGCTCGATGACGAGGTCGCGCCAGCTCGGGTGCACCCAGGTGACGCTCGCGGGCTCGACGACGCGGAGAAAGTGGTCGGTCAACCGATCGATGAGCTCTCTGGGGACGCGGGCGTGCTGCTCGTGGAGGTGGCGGCGGACGGCGGTCGTGAGCTCGCGCTCTGACACCGGCCCCGGCGGCGTGTCGAGCATGGCGACGAGGACCGCGCGGTGTTCCGGCGCGAGGGCAGCGAAGGAGGCGGCCATGGCGGGCGTCGGCTCGCGGATCTGCGCATCGACGAGATCGTCGACCTCGGACGGCTCGATGGTGTCGGGGTGAAGCCGGGAGGCGACGAGGCGGCGGATTCGTTCCGGCGTGAAGTGGCGGTGGCTGACGATGTGCCAGCCGTGCGCCCGCACGAGTGTGATCCCGGGTGCGGGCAGGCGGGCGGCCCGTGCATGCCGGTAGAGGATGAGCGCCTTCTCCGCGACGTCGAGCGAGGCGGCGTCCACCTGAACCTGCGCCGGTGCCGGGAATCGCTCCACGCCGTGCTCGCGGTGGATGCGCCGGAGAGCAGCCTTCAGCGGGGCCGGACGCGAGGTCCAGATGAGCCAGTGCGACTCGTCCATCGCGCGGAGAACCCGGTCGAGCTCGAGCGCCCAGCGCTCGGCCGCCTCGGGGCGATACTCGGTCGATCCGAACGCGTCGTCGGCGACGAAGACCTGCCGGCGGTTACGCGCAAACCGCTCCCAGAGGTCGGCGGGCCGGATGCACTCGTGCATCTCCCAGCCCGCGGTTTGCTTGGCGAGCCCGACCATCCGTGCGATCGCCGTCTTGCCCATCTCCGGAGGGCCAGTGAGAAACGTGAAGTGGTATCGCTCGAGCGCGCCGAGCGCCTGGGAGTAGGCGCGCGTGGGGACGAACACCAGGGAGAGCTCAGCCGCCGCAGTGGAGTCGCCGCTCGATCGCTGCTCGACGGTCGCATCGATGAGCTCGTCGAGCCGGCAGACGCCGAGCACCGAGGGCGCATGAAGGCGAACGACGGCAGACTCGCGAACGAGGGCCGTAAGCTCGGATGCTCCGAGGAGGGTCGTCTCGACCCCATCGTCCGTCTTCAGCGCGCCGGCGCTCGCGTTCGTGAGAATCAAGACCGACCGGACATCCGTTGCCGGCCACGCTCCCCGTGCCGCGAGCGGTGCCTCGACCTTGTGCCGATCAAGGTAGGCGTCGCCTATCCAGGCGATGACGACCAGTGTCGGAGGCGGAAGCGGCGGGTGGTCACCGAGCCGAGGGGATGCGTCGGACAGAGCCGCCTCGCCGAACGGATGCTCACGCCACTCGGTCGTGACGAATCCAGCCTCACGGGCGAGGAGCTC
>DASQWP010000165.1:0-12038 GCA_035640195.1 Gaiellaceae bacterium
GATCTTCGCGCCCGGGCAGCGCTCCTTGATCCGCGGGATCGCCTCGATGAAAGCCTTGGCGAAGTCGTCGTGCTCCTCCATGCCCGTGGCGATGGCGAGGATGTTCGGGTCGAAGATGATGTCCTCGGGCGGGAAGCCGACGTCGTCCACGAGCAGCCGGTACGCTCGCTCGCAGATCTCGACCTTGCGGTCGGCGGTGTCCGCTTGGCCGCGCTCGTCGAAGGCCATCACGACGGCGCCGGCTCCGTAGCGGCGAACGGCGCGCGCCTTGGCCAGGAAGTCCTCCTCGCCCTCCTTCAGGCTGATCGAGTTGACGATCCCCTTGCCCTGGACGCACTTCAGGCCGGCCTCGATCACCGACCACCGCGAGCTGTCGACCATGGTCGGAAGCCGCGCGACCTCCGGCTCCGTGGCGACGAGGTTGAGGAAGGTCGTCATCGCCCGCTCCGAGTCGAGCAGGTCGGCGTCCATGTTGACGTCGAGGATGTTCGCCCCTCCGCGCACCTGGTCGAGCGCGACGTCGAGCGCCCCCGGGTAGTCGCCGGCCTCGATCAGGCGGCGGAAGCGCGCCGAGCCGGTGACGTTCGTCCGCTCGCCCACCATCACGAAGTTCGAGTCCTCGAAGATCTCGAACGGCTCGAGGCCGCTGAAGCGGGGCACGTGCCGTCTCTCCGGGACCTGTCTCGGGGTCAGACCCCGTAACGAGTCTGCAACCGCTCTGATGTGATCCGGCGTCGTCCCGCAGCACCCGCCGACGACGTTGACTAGGCCGCTCTCGGCGAACTCGCGCAGGAGGGCGCTGGTCGTCTCGGGGCCTTCGTCGTAGCCGCCGAAGGCGTTCGGGAGCCCGGCGTTCGGGTGGGCGCTCGTGTAGCAGTCCGCGACCAGCGAGAGCGCCTCGACGTGCGGGCGCAGCTCGCGGGCCCCGAGCGAGCAGTTGACGCCCACGATCAAGGGCTGCGCGTGCTCGACGGACGCCCAGAAGGCGTCGATCGTCTGCCCGGAGAGCGTGCGGCCGGAGAGGTCGACGATCGTGACCGAGATCCAGAGCGGGACCTCCGCTCCCTGCTCGTCGAGGACGTCGCGGACGGCCGCGATCGCGGCCTTCGCGTTCAGGGTGTCGAAGACGGTCTCGACGAGCAGGAGGTCGACGCCGCCGTCGACGAGCCCGCGCACGGCCTCCGCGTAGCTCTGTCGGACCACGTCGAACGTCACGGCGCGATAGGCCGGATCGTCCACGCGTGGCGAGAGCGAGAGCGTCTGGTTGAGCGGACCGAGCGAGCCGGCCACGAAGCATGCCCGGTCGGGCCGTTCGTCGCATGCCTGCCGGGCGAGGCGCGCGCCCTCGAGATTGAGCTCGTAGACGACGTCCTCGAGGCCGTAGTCGGCCTGGCCGATCGACGTCGCCGTGAACGTGTTCGTCGTCGTGATGTCGGCGCCCGCGTCCAGGTAGGAGCGGTGGATGTCGAGCACGATGTCGGGGCGCGTCAGGTTGAGGAGGTCCGGGTCGCCGGCGACGTCGCGCGGATGGTCGCGGAACCGCTCCCCGCGGTAGTCCGCATCGGTGAGGCCGCGGCCCTGCAGCATCGTGCCCCACGCCCCGTCCAGGACGACGAGGCGCTGCGCGAGCAGCTCGCCCAGGCGGGACTCGACGGAGACTGCTGTCGTCGCCACAGGCACATTGTGCCCCTTAAGCGCGTAGCTCCCGCCTTTCGGCAGGAGCTACGCGCGTGTGGCGCTGAGAAGCGTCGCTATCTGCGGCACGCGGGGCATACGCCTTCGCTGACGCCGAAGTGGTCGCCCGGAACGACGGCGTCGCCGCACTTCCGGCACGTTCGGCCGACGTACAGCCCGTTCAGTGCAAGCAGCAGGTTGTGCAGCATCGAGACCTCCCTTCGAGAACTTTGGTTGCTTCCTTGCGCGCAAGGTACTGAGAACGAGTGCTCCCGCAAGACTGTCGGCGGGCCAGTTAACGCCGGCTTAACGGAGACTCCTCGCGGAAAGTGCGGAGCACTTTCCGCGATTAACGGCCGGCGACGGCGATCTTGTTCTCGGCGTGGCGGAGACGCTGCTCGGCCTGCCAGCGGTCGATCTCCTCGTCGCCCGCCTCGGCGCGCTCGAGGAGCGACCGTGCCTCCTCGACCTCGCGCCGCGCCTGCTCGACGTCGATCTCCTCCGCTCGCACGGCGTCGTCCACCAGCACGAGCGCCCGATCCTGCTGCACCTTGAAGTACCCCGGGCCCGCCGCGAACGTCTGCCACTCGCCGGCCGCCTTCACGCGGATCTCGCCGGCCCGCAGCATGGCGACAAGCGGCGCGTGGCGCGCCAGGACGCCGATCTCGCCGGCGTCGCCGGGCACGATCAGCATCTCCGCCTCGCCCTCGTACGCCGCCCCTTCGGGCGTGACGACGGAAAGGTCGAAGGTGCGGGCGCCGCTCTCCTGCGTGGCCATGGACGACTAGGCGGCTGCAGGCTCCGGCTCGGGCTCTCGCTCCGGCTCGGCCTCCGCCTCCGGCTCCTCGGCGGGCTCTTCCGCCTCCTCGCCCGCGAGGCTCCGGGCCTGCTCGACGGCCTCCTCGATCGTCCCGACCATGTAGAAGGCCTGCTCGGGCAGGTCGTCGTGCTTGCCCTCGATGATCTCGCGGAAGCCCTTGATCGTGTCCTCGACCTGGACGTACTTGCCCTCGCGGCCCGTGAACGCCTGCGCGACGAACATCGGCTGGGAGAGGAAGCGCTCGATCTTGCGGGCCCGCTGGACGGTCAGCTTGTCCTCGTCGGAGAGCTCGTCCATGCCGAGGATGGCGATGATGTCCTGGAGGTCCTTGTAGCGCTGCAGCACCTCCTGCACCGCGGTCGCCGTCGCATAGTGCTCGTCGGAGACCACGCCGGGCTGAAGTGCGCGCGAGAACGAGTCGAGCGGGTCGATCGCGGGGTAGATCGCCTTCTCCGAGATCGAGCGCGAGAGGACGATGAAGGCGTCGAGGTGCGCAAAGGTCGCCGCGGGCGCCGGGTCGGTGAGGTCGTCCGCCGGAACGTAGATCGCCTGTACCGACGTGACCGAGCCCTTGCGCGTGGACGTGATGCGCTCCTGGAGCTGGCCCATCTCGGTGGCCAGCGTCGGCTGGTAGCCGACCGCGGAGGGCATGCGCCCGAGGAGCGCCGACACCTCGGACCCCGCCTGGACGAAGCGGAAGATGTTGTCGATGAAGAGAAGCACGTCCCGGCCCTCGTCGCGGAAGTGCTCCGCCATCGTCAGCCCGGTGAGGCCGACGCGCAGGCGTGCTCCCGGCGGCTCGTTCATCTGCCCGAAGACGAGCGCCGTCTTGTCGATGACACCGGACTCGGTCATCTCGAGCCAGAGGTCGTTCCCCTCGCGCGAGCGCTCGCCCACGCCCGCGAAGACCGAGTAGCCGCCGTGCTCCTGGGCGACGTTGCGGATGAGCTCCTGGATCAGGACCGTCTTGCCGAGGCCGGCGCCGCCGAAGAGGCCGACCTTGCCACCTTTGACGAACGGCGCGACCAGGTCGATGACCTTGATCCCCGTCTCGAAGACCTCGATCGTCGGCTGGAGCTCCTCGAACACAGGCGCGTCCCGGTGGATGGGCGATCGCTCGTCGGAGGACACCTCGTCCCCCTCGTCGATCGGCTCCCCGAGGACGTTGAAGATGCGTCCCAGCGTGGCCTCGCCGACGGGGACGGCGATCGGGGCGCCGGTGTCCTCGACCTCGATGCCTCGGGAGAGGCCGTCGGTCGAGTCCATCGCCACGGCGCGGACTCGATCGTTGCCGAGGTGCTGCTGGACCTCGGCGACGAGGTCGACCGCCGGGCGGCCGTCCGCCTCCGGGACGGAGATACGGAGAGCGTTGTAGATCGCGGGCAGCTCGCCGGGGAAAAGTGCGTCGACGACGACGCCCTGGATCTCGACGATCGTGCCGACGTTCTTCGAGTCTTTCGTGTTTTCAGGCATGGAGCTCCGGGTCGCTTGCAAACGGCCGTTGCCAGTCTAGCCGAGGGGCGGGAAACGATCCGCCCTGTCTCTAGCTCGTCGCGAAAAGTGCGGAGCACTTTTCGCGATCTACTAAATGACGCCTTCGGGCGGGTTGGGCGGGATGCTTCGGACCGGCGCCGGCGCCTCCTCGACGTCGCGCGGGAGCTCCTGGAGCTGCTGCACGTCCCTCGTCAGGAGGCTGAATTGCGGAGCCTCGGGCGTCGGCGGAGCGGTGGACGGTCGCTCGAGGACCGAGCCGGCGAACGCGCCGAGGGCGAGGGCCGCCGCCGCGACGAGCGCGGTGCGACGACGCTCGAGCGGAAAGCGCGTAAGGGGGCGGCGCGGCTGCTCGAAGCGACCGGTCGGGAGCTCGGCGGGCGTGCCGCGGACGAGGGTCGTCGACGAACGCATGACGGCCTCGAACGACCGGCAGGGCTCGCAGGCAGCGAGGTGCCGCTCGAGGAGGCGCCCCTCGAGCGCCGAGAGCTCGTCGTCGAGGCGAAGCGACGCCCACTGGCGCGCCCGCTCGCAACGCACTCCCAGCGTCGTTGGCTCCCTGCCGGCCATACCCCTAGTGACGATAGCCGAAGGAGGAGGTTAGATTCCGGCGATCTTCTCGATCTTGAGCCGGGCGCGCTCCGCCTTGCGTTCACGCTGCCGGCGTGGGTCCGGGACCGGCACCGCGGAGAAGAGGGCCTTCGTGTACTCGTCCTTCGGGCTCAAGTAGATCTGCTCCGCCCGGCCGACCTCGACGAGCTCTCCCTGATTCATGACCGCGATCTCGTCGCTCATCGCCCTGACGACGGCCAGGTCGTGCGAGATGAAGAGGTACGTGAGGCTGAAGTCGCGCTGGAGGTCCTTGAGCAGGTTCAGGATCTGCGCCTGGATGGAGACGTCCAGCGCGGACACCGGCTCGTCGCAGACGATCAGCTTCGGGTTGAGCGCGAGCGCCCGCGCGATGCCGATGCGCTGTCGCTGGCCACCGGAGAACTCGTGCGGATACCGGTTCGTGTAGTTCGGGTTGAACCCGACCACCTCGAGCAGCCTGCGGACCGTCTCGCGCCTGCTTCGCCGCGTGCCGATCCCGTGCACCTCGAGCGGCTCGGCGACGATGCCGCCCACGGTCATCCGGGGATCAAGCGAGGAGTAGGGATCCTGGAAGACGATCTGCATCTCCCGGCGCATTCGCCTCAGGTTCTCCCGGTCGAGCTCCAGCAGCTCCTTGCCCATGAACCGAACAGACCCCGAGGTGGGCTTGAGCAGTCGGAGGATGCAGTACCCCGTGGTCGACTTCCCCGAGCCCGACTCGCCGACGAGCCCGAGCGTCTGCCCCTCCGGAATATCGAAGCTGACACCGTCGACGGCCTTGACCGAGCCGACCTCGCGCTCCCACAGAATTCCCTTCTTGACAGGGAAGTGCTTCTTCAGGTCGCGGACCTCGAGGAGAGCTCCGTTCGTTCCAGGCGTGCTCACAGGCCAGCTCCTGGTCTGTGAGCACGTGGAGGGGGTGTGGGGGAACCGGGAGGTTCCTCCACGGCACCAAAGAAGGGGGCGAGCGATAAGCGAGCGACGCTCATGCTTCGACCCTCACTCGCTCGCGCTCGCTGGCCGGATGCGCCGAGCGAACCCAATGGCGGGTTCGGATTTCCCGGAGCTGCGGCTCGACTTTCGTGCACGAGTCCTGCGCGTTCGCGTACGGGCAACGCGGGGCGAAGCGGCAGGCGTCCGGCGGATCGATGAGCGAGGGAGGAAGTCCCGGAATCGCGGTCAGGCGCCCCGCGCGGATGTCCTCGCCCTCGAGCTGCGGCAGCGCCGCGAGGAGCGCCTCGGTGTACGGATGCTCCGGCCGGTCGAAGAGGTCGAACGACGAGGCGTACTCGACGACCTGACCGGCGTACATGACGGCGATGTTGTCGGCCGTCTCGGCGACGACGCCCATGTCGTGTGTGATGATGATCATCGACATCTCGTGCTCGCGCCGCAGCTCGTCCAGGAGGTCGAGGATGCCGGCTTGGATCGTGACGTCGAGAGCCGTCGTCGGCTCGTCCGCGATCAGGAGCTTGGGGTTGCAGGCGAGCGCGATGGCGATCATGACGCGCTGCCGCATGCCGCCGGAGAAGCGGTGCGGATAGTCGTCCAGGCGCTCGGCCGCCCTCGGGATGCGCACCTCCTCGAGGAGCTCCACGGCCCGCTTGCGCGCCTCCTCCTTCGACACGTCCAGATGACGGCGAAGCACCTCGGTGATCTGCGTCGAGATCTTGATCGTCGGGTTCAGGCTCGTCATCGGGTCCTGGAAGATCATGGCGATGTCCTTGCCGCGGATGTCCTCGAGCTCGCGGTCCTTGAGCTGAGTCAGCTCGCGCCCCTCGAACTGCACCGAGCCGCCGACGATCCGTGCAGGGGGCCTGGGGACGAGCCCCATGATCGAGAGCGCCGTCACCGACTTCCCGCAGCCGGACTCGCCGACCAGGCCGAGCGTCTGACCCTTCTCCAGGGAGAAGGAGACGCCGTCGACCGCGCGCACGACGCCCTCGCGCGTGAAGAAGTGCGTCCGGAGGTCGGTGACCTCGAGCTGGGCCACGAACGCTCCCCTAGGTCTCTCGCGTCCGCGGGTCGAGCGCGTCGCGGAGGCCGTCCGCGATGAAGTTGGCGCAGAGGACGAGAGCAGCGATGAAGAGGCTCGGCACGACGATCGTGAGCGGGTGCGACCGGTACGCGTCGCGGCCGTCGTTCGCCATCGCGCCCCACGAGGCGTCGGGCGGGTTGATGCCGAGGCCGATGAAGGAGATGAACGCCTCGCCCAGAACGACGCCCGGCAGGCTCAGGAACATGCTGATGATGAGGATGCCGAGCGTGTTCGGCAGCAGGTGCCGGCCCAGGATCCTGTACCAGCGCGCGCCGACCGCGCGCGCCGCCCGCACGTAGTCGTTCTCCTTCAGCGTGATCACCTGCCCGCGGACCACGCGCGCGTCTGTGAACCAGGAGACGATCGAGAGCGCTATCACCATCGTGAGGATGTTGACCGTCCCGACGATGGCAAGCGTGATGATGGCGAACGGGAGGAACGGAAGCCCGTAGAGCGCGTCCAGGAAGCGCATGAGGACGTTGTCGAGCGAGCCGCCGGCGAAGCCGGAGATGCCGCCGTACAGGATGGCCACGACGAGGATCACGAACGTCGCCGCAAAGCCGATCTGGATCGAGACCTGGCCGCCGAGAGCCGCGCGCGCAAACAGGTCGCGCCCGAACGCGTCTGTCCCGAAGGGATGCGCCAGGCTCGCCCCCTGGTAGGCCTGGGAGAAGTCGACGTTGTAGGGATCAATGTCGTGGATGACGTCCGTCCAGATGCCCGGGACGATCCAGATGCCGGGGATCAGGAAGCAGTAGAGAACGGTGACGATGAAGACGATCGCAGCGGCGACGGCGCCGCGGTTGCGGATGTAGCGTCGCCAGGCGTCCTTCCAGAGACTCGACTGCCGGACCGGCGCTCCGGCCGCCACGCCCGCCTCGGGCAACATCCGCGCGCCTGCGTCGAGGGCGGTCTGCGGTTCCTGGACGGCCATCGGCCTAGGTGCGCGCCTCGCGGGTTCGCGGGTCGAGGAATCCGTAGAGGATGTCCACGATCAGGTTGGCGACGATGACGACGATCGCCGCCAACACCGTGATGCCCATCACGACCGAGTAGTCGCGCGCCGCGACGGCGTCGACGAAGTACCTGCCGATCCCCGGGATCGAGAAGATCGTCTCGATCACGAAGGTCCCCGTGATCACGAGGCCGATCAGCGGGCCGACCGCCGTCACCACCGGGATGAGGGAATTGCGGAGCACGTGCCGGAGGACGACGCGGCGCCAGCGGAGGCCCTTCGCCTTCGCCGTGCGCACGTAGTCCTGCTGCATCGTCTCGAGCATCGTCCCGCGGACGAGGCGGGCGACAAAGGCCATGAAGAAGAGCCCGAGGGCGAACGAGGGCAGGATGAGGCGCTTGTCGTTGAAGTCCCAGAAGGCGCTCGGCCATCCGTTGGTCGGCACGAGATCCCACTGGAGGGCGACGTAGTAGATCAGCACGGTCGCCACGAGGAAGTTGGGCAGGGCAAAGCCAATGTTCGAGAAGAGCATCGCCGCGTAGTCGAAGACGGAGTTGGGTCTCAGCGCCGAGGCGATGCCGGCGGGAAGCCCGATCACGAGACCCCACCCGATCGCCAGTATCGCCAGCTTGAGCGAGTGCGGGAAATGGGCCTTGACGATCTCGTTGACCGTCCGGTTCCGGAGAACGAGCGACGGCCCCAGGTTGAAGGTGGCAACGTCCCTGACGTAATAGGCGTACTGGGCGTACCAGGGCTTGCCGAGGTTGAACTTCTCCTCGAGATTCGCCTGGATCGCCGGGGGAACCGCCCGCTCCGTCTGGCGGAACGGGTTCCCACCGATCTGCTTCATGAGCGAGAAGATGAGGAGGATGACCAGCAGGATGACGGGGATCGTCCAGATGATCCGCCGAATGACGTAGGTGGCCATCCGCTGATTCTCTACCCATAGGCGCGGACTCGCAACCAGAAGACGAGCGGGCGGCGCGCCCGAGGCGCCCCGCCCGCTCCTGCTCCTTGCGAGGCCTAGCCTACGAGCACTCGCCCTCCACGACCACGTCCGTGAGGTCCATCGAGTTCAGGGCACCGATGTAGAAGGTGTCCTTGATGCACGTGTCCTCCATGTTGATGAGCGTGTAGTGGTAGATCGGCGTGATCGGCATCTCGCCGTCCTCGCCGAACATGACGTCCTCCGCCTGGGCGTACAGCTCGAAGCGAGCGGCGTCGTCAGGCGTCTGCCGCGCCTCCTCGACCAGGCCGTCGAACTCCTCGTTGCAGAAGTTCGTGTTGTTGTTCCCCGAGTCGCACGTCCAGAGCTCGAGGCCGTTGATCGCGTCCGGGTAGTCGTAGATCCACCCGAGGCGATAGACGTCGACCTGGTTGCTCGGCGGCGGGCCGAGGAACTCGAGGTACTGCGCCCATTCCTGAGCGCGGATCGTCGTGTTGATCCCGATCTCGCTCCACATGTCCTGGACCGCCACTGCGATCTCGCGATGTCCAGGCGCGTTGTTGTGGAAGAGGTTGATGTTCGTCTTCGGGCTCTGAGCCTGGTCCATGAGGGACTGGGCCTGCTCGAGGTCACCGCTCGCTGGGGTCCACGGCGACTCGGGATTGATGACGTCGTAACCCGGGATGCCCGGAGGCGTCATCCCCGCGCCAGGCGCCTGGTCGGCCTGGGCGACGTTGTCGATGACCGTCTGGCGGTCGATCGCCAGCGACATGGCGCGCCGCTGCTCGAGGTCGACGTTCTCGACGTTGAACCCGTAGTAGTAGGTGCCGAGGTACTCGTACTGCTCGTACTCCTCGGTCTCCTTCAGCCGCGGGATCTCGGCCGGCGGGAGCCCGCCCCCGTCGAACGCGTCGACCTCGCCGGCCTCGAAGGCCTGGAGCTTGGTCGTCCCGTCGACGATGATGAGCCCGTTGACCCGCTCGAGCGTGACCTCGTCGGCGTTGCGCCACTCATCCCACTTGACGAGGTCGATGGAAGCCTCGTGCTCCCACGCCTCGAGCATGAACGGGCCGTTCGTGACGATGTTCTCGGGCTCCGTCCACTGCTCGCCGAACTCCTCCACCGTCGCCTGGTGGACGGCGATGAACGAGTGGTGGGCCGACTGCGCGATGAACCACGGCTGCGGCGAGGTGAGCTGCACCTCGAGCGTGTGGTCGTCGACGGCGGTGACGCCGACCTGGTCGGCGAGCCGGTCGCAGTTGCTCTCGCAGGCGTTGTACTCCTGCGCGCCCTGGATCCCGTACAGCTGGTAGGCGTAGTCGGCGGCGAGCTCAGGCGAGAGCGTCCGCTTCCACGAATACTCGAAGTCGGCCGCCGTCACCGGGTCGCCGTTCGTCCACTGGCCGTCCTGACGCAGTGTGTACGTGACGGTCGTCCCGTCCTCGCTCACCTCCCAGCTCTCGGCGAGCTGCGGCTGGGGCTCCAGGTTTTCGTCGAGCACGACCAGCGGATCCATGATGTTGCCGATCACGTTCGACGAGGTGGTGTCTGTCGCCAGACCTGGGTCGAGCGACGGGGGCTCCGCGCCCCACGCAATTGTGATGACCTGCTCGGCGGCGGGCTCTTCGGCCTCGCCTGTCTGGCCGGGCTCGTCGGCCGCCTCGTCGTCGCCGCCGCAGCCCGCGACGCCGAGAGCGAGGACCACGAGCAGTGCCGCGACGAGCAGCAGCCATGGGTTCCTTCGCACTTCTGCCCTCCTCTTTGACTGACTTGCGGCCGCGACCGTCTGGGCCCGGCCGACCTAGGTGCTTAGACGCACCAGAGCGGCGGGAAGTTAGCGGACCCCGATGGGACGCGATTCGACCACCTGGGAGTCGCGCAGGGCCGTGGTGCAGCCGCCGATCGTGTACAGGAACCCGCCCACGGCGAAGACGTTGAGCCCGTGCCGCGTGACGAGGGAGCGGGGGCCCGACCGCCACTCGCCCGTCTCGGCGTCGTAGATCTGGTAGACGTCCTCCCAGACGGCGTGGATCTCGCTTCCGGCGACGTCGGCGCCCAGGAGCTCCATCGGCTCCGGCAGGGCGGGGGCAGGACGCCAGCTGTCGGCCTCCGGATCGTAGATCCAGACCTCCCGCAGGAGCTGCTCGCCCCGAAGGCCGCCGATCATCCAGATCTCGCCCCGGAAGACGACCGCCCCGAAGGCGTGGTTTGGTCGCGGAAGCGACGCGGCCTCGCTCCAGGAGTCGGCGGCCACGTCGTAGACGAAGACGTCGTCGTGCTCCTCACCGCCCGAGAAGCCCCCCAGCACGTAGATCCGGTCTTCGAGGGCGACCGCCGCATGGTTGAAGCGCGGCTCGGGCAGGGGCGCGCGTGTCTCCCACGCGTCGCGGGCGGGGTCGTAGACGTAGACGTCCGTTCCGTTCCCGTCGGCGTCGTCCCCGCCGATCACGTGGACCTCGCCGCCGGCCGCGGCCGCGTCGGCAGCGCGGATCGGCTCGGGCAGCGGCCGCAGCGTCGTCCAGGAGTCCGCCTCGGGGTCGAAGCGCTGGAAAGTGGCGAGCCGCCTCCCCGTCTCCCCCACCATGCCGCCGGCCGCGTAGATCTGCCCGCCCAGCTCGGCGGCGGCGATGTAGCTGCGGCGCTGCGACATGGACTGCGCATACGCCCACGGCGCGGCCTCGGCCTCCGCGGCGCCGGGGCCGAGAGAGCCGAGGGCGGCCGCGAGCGCGACCGCGAGGACGGCCGCGAGGGCTCCTGCAAGCGCGCGCATCACCGGTTCAGACGCTACCGACGGGCAAGCCGTTAGAGCGCTACTGGGTGAGGGCGTCGGCGCCCGCGACGACCTCGAGGATCTCCTGGGTGATCTCGGCCTGGCGGGCGCGGTTCATGTCGAGCGTGAGGCTGTCGATGAGCTCGCCCGCGTTCTTCGACGCGTTCCGCATCGCCGTCATGCGCGCGCCGTGCTCGGAGGCGGCGGACTCGAGCAGCGCGCGGTAGACCGTGGTCTCGAGATACGTCGGAAGCAGCCGCTCGAGGATCTGCTCCGGCTCCGGCTCGTAGATGAAGTCGCCCTCGAGCGCGATCTCGTACGCGCTCTTGGCCTCGTCCTCGTCGAGGAGCGTGCGCGGGATCGGGAGCACGTCCTCGACCTCGACCGTCTGCGTCAGCGGCGAGACGTAGTGGTTGTAGACCATCACCACCCGGTCGACCTCACGCTGGACGAAGAGGTCGGCGAGCTTGTGCGCGATCGCCTCGGCGTCTCCGTAGGTCGGGCGGTCGGTGAAGTCGACCCATGCCTGCTCGACCTCGTAGCGGCGGAAGCGAAGCGTCGAGCGGCCCTTCTTACCCACGACGGCCCAGCGGACGTCCGCGCCCTCCGCAAGGGCCTCCCGCTCGAGGGTGAGCCGGTCGATGAGCTCGCCCGCGTTCTTCGACGCGTTCCGCATCGCGGTCATTCGCGCCCCGTGCTCGGAGGCCGCCGACTCGAGCAGGGCGCGGTAGATCGAGGTCTCGAGGTAGGTCG